>CAYJGG010000010.1:19515-39242 GCA_964369915.1 uncultured Oscillospiraceae bacterium
ACTGTCGTCTGAATCATCACTGTCGTCTGAATCATCACTGTCGTCTGAATCATCACTGTCGTCTGAATCATCATCTGAATCATCATCGTCTGAATCATCATCGTCTGAATCATCATCGTCTATATCATCTAAGATATCGTCTACGTCAAAATCGCCATTTTCTTTCATTTCATCTTGTAAATCGTCATCACCACTAATTGCAGATTTAACAAAATTCGGAATATCATTTTCAGTTATTTTTAAAACTGAAACTTCTTCTTTTAATTCATCATAAACCGCAGTTTCCCCAGCTTCAACTATAACTCCTCCAGCTATCTCTTCGCCATCTTCATCTAAAGCATTAACTGATACTCTACCAGTTATTAAAGTCGATGAATTTTCAGTTATGTATCCCGATGTTCCTCTTATTCCTGTTATCATGTTTGATGTTTTTATATTCATAGTTTCATCTTCTAATAACGGCTGAGAAACATTAAAAAATAGTCCACCAGTAGTTAAAGTAATCAATAAATTCTTACCATCATTTTCGATTATAGAGCTTGATAATTCATCTAATTTTATAGCTTTACTATCATCAAGACTAATATAAGCAAATGAAGTTTCATCTGTATTTATGATATATCCACTTTGAAGTTTCATCCCTTCAAAAGGGGTTATATTTTCTCCATCAGCATTAGTTATACTTATTTCACCTTCGTATTTTTCAAGGCGCATAATATTCGCAGTAGCGCTATCAATATTTTCTTGCGTATTAGTAGTGTTTGAACATGCTGTTGTAAATAGTAGCATCATAACTAAAAATACAGAAATTTTAAAGTTAATCTTTTTCATAATTTATTCTCCTCCATTTTAATATATTATTCCCAGCAATTGCTATTTTCAAATAGTGTCAGTAGGTTTTTATCTAATTTACCATCATCACACATTTTATGCATTATCTTAAAAACTCTTTCGATTGGTGTTGGTTTTTTGTATGGTCTATCGTTTGCAGATAATCCATCAAAAACATCAATTATCGTTAGAAGTCTTGTTGGCATATCAATTTCATCGCCTTTTAATTTTTTTGGATATCCAGTTCCATCTAAAAATTCATGGTGGTTATTTGCCCAATTAGGGATTTTTTTATATTCATTTTTAAAGTTCATTTTAGTTAAAATCTGCGCTGTCATTTCAACGTGTTTTTGCATTGTTTGTCTTTCTTTGAAAGTGAGCGTTCCTCTTATAATAGATAAATCCTCAATTTCATCTTGTGTGAACCAATTTTTAGTGCACCCGTTTTCATCTATATATGTTTTTGATTTTAATAGCCCAACTTTTTTTAATGTTTCATCATTTAAAACCTTCATTACATTAACTTCATTTACAAAATCTCTTGTTTGTTCTATATCTTTTAACACTGCACTATAATCGGTATTATTAATTAAAGAATTTATTTTTTCTGTTAATTTAATTAAATCTAATCTTGTCATAACTCTTTCAAGTTTTACGCTTAGCCTTGTTGCCTTATCCATTATTTCAAGAGGCGTAATTAATTTTCCAATATCATGAAGCCAAATACTCATTGAAAACAATTTAGCATCAACTTTTGAAAACTTAATTATATCGCTAGGATTTTCTTCTAACCATTTCAAAAATTTATCAGCATATTTTTGCATATTATGAGTGTGCGATACATTATAAGGAGTTCTAAGATAAATAACTTCTGCAAAAGTTTTAACGATAGATTCCATTAATTCTTCTATCTCTTTTGTGTAATTCATATTTGCTATTCTAATTGCAGCTTGAGAAGCAATAGCAGTTAAAATCATTTCATTTTCTTTAGAAAAACTTATAATTTCGCCTTTTTCATTTTGAGCATTTAATAGTTGTAAAACTCCTATAATATCACCCTTATCATCTTCCATAGGTACAACTATCATAGATTTTGTTTTATAGTTTGTTATTTTATCATATTCTTTAGGACCTGAAAAATCAAATAAATCACTTTTGTAAACATCTGCAATATTAATAGCTTTATTCTCTAAAACGCTATAAGCGCACACATGGCTTTTTTCTAATTTAACCGCTGGAAGTGTTATTTCTTTGTTTTTTCCACCTTTTTTAATATTTAAACTTCTTGTAATCATATATTTAAACTCTAATTTATTATTATTTAAAATATATAAAGTTCCAGCATCACAATTTGTTATATCTAAAGCTGTGTTTAGCATTGTTTCTAAAAGGAGTTCGCCATCTTTTTCAGACGACATATCAATAAATATTTCTAGCAATTTTACTGTTTGTGAAATAATCATAATGATATCTTCGCTCCTTTCCTTGCTAAAAAGTAGTTTTTATTTTCTTTTTTAAGTTTATTTTCTATTTCTAAAAGACATTCGTCATCGCTATAAGGATCATGATGAAATATACACATTTGTTTGCAGTTTGCTTTGTTAGCAACTATTACAACATCTTGCCATGAAGAATGACCATATCCAATTTTATCATTTATATTTTCATCGCTATACTGACCATCACAAATTAGTAAATCAGCATCTTTTGAAAACTCTATCATAGGATTTATTACCGAATTGTTTAATTCTATATCAGTTGCGTAAATAATTGTTTTATCTTGATTTTTTATTTTAAATAGGCTTGAGCCACCTGTGTGATTTCCTTCTTTAATTTCAATATTAAAATCACCAATTACTATTTCATCTTTAATTTCAATGTAATTAACATTAGCTAAAAACGCGTTTGAATCAACTGGCCATATAGGAGTTGACATCATTTTATTTATTTGCTCTTTTATTGATAATTTATCTCGAGTTGCACCATAAATATTTATAGTAAGTTTTGGATTAAACATAACTTTACTAACTAATAATCCCATTATATGATCTAAATGTGTGTGTGAAATTAAAATATCTAAGACCGTGTCTTTTTCGTCTATGTATTTATCTATTAAACAAAATCCACTTCCTGCATCTAAAATAAGATTTGTGTTTTTTGATTTTATTAAAGTGCAAACTGTTGATCCACCAAATATTTCATATTCATTTGAATTAATTGGTATAGAGCCTCTAGTTCCTAAAAAACAAATTTCTAACTTGTTCAATTTTTTTCTCCTTAACTACCTTATATTTATATAACGCAAGTAATATCATTTTTATTGCAAAATTTGGAAATTAATTTTATTTTAATTGTTTATATAATTATAATATATTTTTCCGTACAATTATACAATAATTTTTAATAAACATTTTAATATTTTTATAGTATTTTATAGTAGAATACAACAAAAAACACAGCATTATAATGCTGTGTTTTTTAATTTAATCAAAATTTATTATCCGCCAAAGAAAAACCACATTATTCCCATTACAACTGCAAAAAACAATATTGCTACAGGAGCTATTGTTGTTAATGCTGCTAAAATAATTGCAAGAGTATCACTTTTTTCTAAAGAAATAGTTTTTTCTTTTAAAAGTTCTTGTAACTCTTCATCTTTTTGTTTTTGTTCTTCGTTGAATTTTCTAAATTTTTTGAACATTATTAATCCTCATCAGAAGCTTCATCAAAACTAGGTTGGTCATTGTATAAATGGCAAGCAACATAGTGTTTTTCACGAAGTTCTCTCCATTCTGGAACTTTCTCTTTACATATATCCATACATTTTTCACAACGAGTATGGAATTTACATCCTTTAGGAGGGTTAACCGGTGATGGAATATCGCCTTCTAGTGGTTGTAATTCACTTCTTTTATCGATATCGATTGTAGGGATAGCGCTTAAAAGAGCTGTTGTGTATGGATGTAATGGATTTTGGAATAAATCTTCTGTTGAAGATAATTCAACTAAGTTCCCTAAATACATAACGCCAATTCTATCAGAAATATATTTAACAACACCTAAGTCATGAGAAATGAATAGGTATGTGAAATTCTTTTCTTCTCTTAGTTCTTTTAATAGATTAATAATTTGAGATTGAATAGAAACGTCTAGTGCACTAACAGCCTCATCACAAACAACGAATTTTGGATTTAGTGCTAAAGCACGAGCAATACCAATACGTTGTCTTTGACCGCCTGAGAATTCATGAGGATATCTATGAACCATATAAGCTTGAAGCCCACATTTAACCATTATTTCAATGATATAATCATTTAAAGCTTCAGAGCCTTCTTTAAACATTCCATGAGTTACTAACGCTTCCCCTATAATTTGCCCAACAGTCATACGAGGGTTTAGTGATGAGTAAGGATCTTGGAAAATGATTTGAAGATCTGTTCTTAAATTTCTCATTTCTTCATTAGTTAAACGAGCTAAATCAATACCTGTATCACGACGAGATTCTAATCTATCAAACTTTTTGTTTGATTTAATTTTTTCTTTTTCTGCATCGATTTTATCTTGAATTTCTTTTAAAGGAGCTGTGAAAGTTTCAAGCTCTGTTTCTAAAGCAGCAAGTTCAACTTTTTCTTTTTCAAAAGCTTCTTTATCTTCTGTTTCATCAGAAGCCATATAAATTTTTAATCTTTTGATTTTTCTTTTTAGTTTAATTTGTCTGCCTCTAACATCATACCATTCTTCCATTAATTTACTAGCTAAAGGAAGATTATCTGAAAGAGTTAAAGCACCAAATATTTTAACTGTTGTATCAAAGTAAGTGTCGATTTTTGCATCAACTTCGTCAAATTCAGCTTGTAGTTTTTTGATTTCTTTTTCATCTTTTGCAGCTTCAAGTTTTGCTTTAACGCTTCTTCTTGAATCACGATATTTTTCTAAATCATTAACATCTCTTTCAAGATTTTTAATAGTTTTCATAACATATCTTGGAGCAATATCTTCTAATTTTTTACCATAGTAGAAAACTGCACCGCCTGTTACTGGGTATAGTTGTAGTAATACACGTCCAAGTGTTGATTTACCACAGCCAGATTCACCAACAAGCCCAACTGTTTCACCATTAAAAACATCAATAGTAACACCATCGTTTGCTTTAACATATTGTTTTCCTGCAAAAACACCTTCTCTTTTTACTGGGAAGTATTTTTTTAATTTTTTTACACGAAGTAGTGTATCTTTATTTTTTTCCATCGTTTCTTACTCCTTTCTCAGGATAGAAGCAACGTACTTTATGACCGTTTTCAACTTCTACTAGACTTGGGTGCTCTTTTTCGCATTTTTCTGTTTTGTATTTACATCTTGGAGCAAATTTACATCCAACTGGTAAGTTTAAAGGATGAGGAACTGAACCTGGGATTGGTTCTAATTTTTTATCTGCTTCATCTTCAAGACGAGGAATAGAAATTAATAAGCCTTCAGCATATGGATGTTGGAATTTTGTTCCTACTTCGAAAATTGTATCAACTGCAGCGTATTCAACAATTTCTCCACAATACATAACAACAACATCGTCTGCCATTTGATTTATAACGCCTAAGTCATGCGTGATAAACATAATAGCTGTATCTCTATCTTTTTTAAGATCGTTCATTAATTTTAATATTTGCGCTTGAATTGTAACGTCAAGAGCTGTTGTTGGCTCATCTGCGATAAGAATATCTGGTTGGCAAGCAAGAGCTAGAGCAATCATAACACGTTGGCGCATACCACCTGAAAGTTGGTGTGGATAATCATCAACAACTTTTTCAGGACGTGGAATTTTAACTTGAGATAATAAATCAATAGCTTTTTCTCTAGCGTCTAGTTTTGAAATTCCTTGGTGTAAAATTAAAGCTTCTGAAATTTGTTGTCCAATTTTAAAAACTGGATTTAAAGAAGTCATTGGCTCTTGGAATATCATAGAAATATTATTTCCACGAATTTGCATCATTTCTTTTTCGCTAGCTTTTGCTAAATCAATATCTTTACCATCTTTTTTATATAGAATTTGCCCGTCGTGAATATCGCCTGGCCATTCTAATAATCTTAAAACACTCATTGAAGTAACGCTTTTTCCTGAGCCTGATTCTCCAACTATACCTAGTGTTTTACCTTTTTTAACTTGGAAGTCTACACCATTAACAGCTTTTACAACACCTTTTTCAGTTGTAAAATATGTGTGCAGATTAACAACATCTAATACTATTTGATCACTCATTATGCTGCACCTCCTGTTTTATTTTTTTCTTTTGAGCCGAATAATTTTTTTACAAGGCTTTCTTTTTCTTGAGTTCTAAATTTAACGTGAGCTTTTGGATCAACAGCATCTCTCATACCTTCACCAATTAAGTTTACACTTAGAATTAGTAAAAATAATAGTATACCAGGGAAAATCCACATCCAAGGATAATTACGCATAACAATTGAAGTTGATGCACCTTGAATTAATCCACCCCAAGTTGGGATAGGCTCAGATACTGAAAGACCTAAATATGCAAGTGATGCTTCTGACAGGATAGCTCCTGAGAAAGAAGTTGTTGCATTAACTATTACATAAGCAATAGTATTAGGAATTAAGTGACGTGTGATTTGTTTTAATGGTTTTATACCAAGAGCACGACATGCTGTCATAAATTCTTGCTCACGAAGTGATAGAATTTGAGCTCTAATCATACGAGCAAGACCAGTCCAACCAAGACCACCAATGATAAACATCATAAAAAATAAACGAAGCTGTGGATCAAGGTCAATAAATACAGCTGAAACTGTAATTGCGATTGGCAAGAATGGGAAGCTTGAAAATATTTCTGTTAACCTCATTAAAAGATTTTCAACCCTGCCGCCGTAAAACCCAGCAGTACCACCTACAATTAAACCGATTGTTACAGAAATTATAGCTGCAATAAATCCGATTTGTAGTGATAAAAATCCACCTAAAAATACACGTGGAAAATAATCACGTCCAAATTCATCAGTACCAAAAATGTATTCTGATGAAGGAGCTATATATTTTAATCCGATATCTATATTAGCTAAGTCGTAGTTCGTTACAACAGTGTATAATTTAATTCCAAGTACCGAAAGTACGATAATTGAAAATATAACTAACCCTACAACTGCAAGTTTATTTTTGAAAAAACGTTGCACCATCAATTTTGAAGGGCTTACGATTTCTTCTTCATTAAATTTCTTTTTAGTATTTTTTTCTTTAATCATTTTTAGAACCTCCTACCCTTACACGTGGATCAGCAAATCCATAGCATAAATCAACTAATAGGTTGCTAAATAGAGTTAAAAATGCATAGAATAATGTGATAGTTAATATAATTTGCTGGTCACGTTTTGTGTATGCATCTCTTAGTAAGCTACCAATACCTGGCCAAGCAAATATACTTTCAACAAGTACAGAGCCACTAAATAGCGCTGGGATATAAAATCCGATTAGTGTGATTACTGGAATTAATGCATTTCTAAAAGCATGACGATAAATAATAACTTTATCTTTTAAGCCTTTAGATCTTGCTGTACGAATATAATCTTGTTTTAAAACTTCAAGCATAGAGTTTCTAATGTAACGAATTAATGTTGAACTTGTTGTAATAACAGTAACTGTTACAGGTAGTACCATATGGTGAGCTAAATCTAAGAATTGCTCAAAGCTTCCGTCTGCATATGTTGCACGCACATCATACATGCCTGAGAACGGAAATATAGGAATGAGGATAACAAAAGCGAAAATTAATAACATCGCAAAGAAAAAACTTGGTAGAGATATACCTGCAATTGAAAACACTGTAAAGAATTTATCAAAGAAAGAATATCTTTTTACAGCTGATTTAATTCCAACTACAATTGAGAATAATAGCGCAATTACAAACGCTACTGAGTTTACTAATAATGTGTTTTTTAGATAAAACGGAACAACATCTATAACATCTTTTCTTAGTGAAGTTGAATAACCGAGTTCACCTTGAAATAGTCTGCCTACCCATTTTAAGTATCTTTCATGCATAGGACCAATTAGCCCTAATTCTTCTCTTAAAGCATCTAAATATCCTGGCTCAACTGGTTGTTCTGGATCAACGAATGCCCATATAGGATCCCCTGGCATCGATTGCACTATAAAAAATAGTATGAAAGAGATTATAACTAATACAGGTATCATCTGTAATAATCTCCATGCTGCAAATCGCATTAATGGAACAACTGAGCCCATGAATAATTGGAAGCTATTTTTACTGTTTTCTTTATTCATTTTAACACTCTCCTTTATATAAGATAAGAAATAGTCATTATTAAAAATGACTATTTCTTAAAAAGTCTTTTAAATTTATTCTGCCCAGTTAGCTTCAACTATAGCAAATGTCCAATCCCACATTGGTCCAGTTACAAAGTTTTCTAATTCAGCATTATATAAATCATGATAGTCATTAGCATAGATTGGTAGAAGTGGATTTTCAACGTTTGTTAATTTTACCCATTCTTGATATGCTTCTTGGTATTGTGCTACGCCTTCATCAGTAGATGGATCAGCATAACGCATTTCTTCTAGTAGTCTATCATTTTCTTCACTTACCCAACGAGATTGGTTAGTTGATGATTGCTCACCAAATGGATAGATAAAGTCACTATGGTAGTTTGTGTAACCATCAAACTCTGGTGTGTATGAAGTTGCTAGAGCAAATCCGTTGTATAATCTGTCTGATTCTGGTTGTAGGCCATAGTAATGGTCAAGTAGTACAGCAAAGTCAACTGTATCAACGATAAATTCAATACCGCTTTCTTCAATTGAGTGAGCTAAAGTGTTGTTTAGGTAATCTGGCCAAGGTTCGCCACCGCAAGCAATACGGATGCTAGCTTCAACGCCATCTTTTTCATAAACGCCTCTTGCGTTAACTTCCCAGCCTGCATCTTCAAGAATTGTTCTTGCAGTTTCTGGGTTATATGTTAGTGGATCAATGTTTTCAGCAATCCATGCTTCATCAATCATCCAGAAATGTGGAGAATATGGAGCAGCAAGTGATGAACCGTAGTCACCAGTCATAAAGTCAACGAAAGTTTCTTTATCGAATGCGTAAGCAATAGCAAGACGCACTTCTTCGTATGCTGTAGCGCCAAAGTCTGTATGCCATGTTAAGTGACCAAAACCGTGACGTGCATAGTTATTATAAGTATGTGTTTCTGGAGTAGCTTTAACTGAATCGATGTATTCAGCTTGAATTTGTCCTTGTAGTAAGTCAATTTCGCCAGCTAATAGCATGTCGATATCTGTTTCGTTTGGAACCATTTGAACAACTACGCTTGTGATAGCTGGTGTGACACCATTGATATTACCTGTGTAGTATTCGTTAGCTTCAAGTTTAACATCTGAACCTGGATTCCATTCAACAATTTTGTATGGACCAACGCCTAATGGGCTAGCCATATAGTTTGCAGCTATCATGTTAACATCGATAACTCCGTCTGGAGCCATTTGATGTTCTGCATACATGTAGTAAGCGAACTCAGTTTTAATTGTAAATGTTGGTTCTGCAACTGTGAATGAAATTGTGTAATCATCGATTACTTCCATTCCTAATAAAGATTTATCAGGAGTTCCTGCTGCTGCTGATTCATAGTAAGCATCAAAACCTGCTAGGAATCTTGGTTGAGAAGAACCTGAGCCTTTAGCTTGTAGGAATGTTGGATCTGAATACATATAATATGTAAACGCGATGTCAGCTGTTGTGAAATCTTCACCATCTGAGAATTTAATACCTTCTTTAACTTTAAAAGTCCAAACTTGGTACATTTCAGATTTTGTGTCAGCCATTGAAGTGATTTCTGCATTGATTTCAGCAACTTTTGCGTTTGCAGCATCAAGGGCTGCTTGATCAGCTTCTTCTAGTGTTGCAGTTTCATCAGTAGCTTGAGCTTCAGCAAGTTTTGCACTTAAATCAGCTACGATTGCTTCTTCTGGTAGTCTTTGTGCTACTAAAGCATCAACTTTAGTTTGGTATTCTGGATCATAGTTAGGGTTAGCAATATCTTCTGTTGTATAGCTATCTAAGTAATGAGCTAGAACTAGTTCGTTGTCAGCATTTGGAGTAAAGAACCCTAAGTTACCGTCAACTAGTTTACGAACGTTATTATCATATGATGAGTTACCCCAACCTGACATAAATTCGCCTGCGAATGTTGTGTTACCAGCGATAAAAGTTCTACTTGAAGTTGATGTTCCTTCAGTTGTTCCTTCTTCAGCTGGTGTGTCGCTTGAGCATGCAACTAAGCTTAAAGCTAGAGCAGATGCTAAAACGATTGCTAAAAGTTTTTTCATTTTCTGTTTCCTCCTAAGTTTTTTTGAAAATTACATTTAGTATAATACATTTTTTTTTCAAAGTCAACACAGTTTTTCCACACTTTTTTTGTGTTTCACTTAATTTAATTAACAGAAATATGATTTTAACAACTTTAACAAAGCAAAAATTTTAGTTCAACTTAATTTAAGTCGGTTTATCACCTTAATCACCTTTTTACATATTTTTGTTTGTCTAAATGTACCAAACTTTTATATGATAAATACAGTCAGATTTTCGTTTTAACTAAAATAAATGCTATTTTCTCTATTTTTAATATTTTCACTTGACAAAAATAACCATAAGTTTAATTTTTTCTATTTTTTTGTATTTTATCTCAAAGAATAATTGATATTAATTATTTTGATTTTCAATAAAACATCTATCTTTAAATAGGTATTATATATATAATACTTATTTATATTATATATAGCTATTATATTTTAATAACGCTAATACCTTTTTTAAAAAGAATAGCTGATTTCTCAGCTATTCTTTAAATTTATATCTTACTCTGCCCAGTTTGCTTCAACAATTGCATATGGCCAGCCCCACATAGGACCTGTTGAGAAGTTTTCTAAGTTAGCATTGTATAAATCGTGGTAGTCGTTTGCATAGATTGGAAGTAATGGATTTTCTTGGTTTGCTAGTTTTACCCAATCTTGGTAAGCTGTTTGATATTGTAGAACACCTTCGTCTGTTGAAGGATCAGCAAAACGCATTAATTCTAATAAAGCATCGTTTTCTTCATTTGTCCAACGAAGTTGGTTTGTAGAAGCTTGCTCTCCGTATGGATATACGAATTGTGAATGGTATGATGAGTATCCATCAAATTCAGGAAGTAGAGCTGCAGCTAGTGCAAATCCGTTGTATATTCTATCAGCTTCAGGTTGTAAACCATTGTAGTGATCTAGTAAAACCGCAAAGTCAACTGTATCAACTGTAAATTTAATACCACTTTCTGCAACAGAGTTTGCAGTAGTGTTATTTAGATAGTCTGGCCATGGATCACCGCCACAAGCAATACGAATTGCAGTAGTGTATCCATCTTTTTCGTATATTCCGTCTGCGTTCATTACCCAGCCTGCTGTTTCTAAAATTTCTCTTGCTTTTTCTGGATTATATGTTAATGGATCAATATTTTCAGCAATCCAAGCATCATCAAGCATCCAGTAGTGTGGAGAATATGGAGCCGGAACTGATTTACCATAGTCGCCAGTCATAAAGTCAACGAAAGTTTCTTTATCAAATGCATAAGCAATAGCTAAACGCACTTCTGGGAATTGTGTTACGCCAAAGTCTGTATGCCATCCGATGTATCCGTATCCGTGACGATCGTAGTTGTTATAAGTTAAGTTTTCTGGATCTGCTTTAACTGCTTCGATGTATTCTGCTTGGATTTGACCAGCTAATAAATCTACTTCTCCAGCTAAAAGCATATCTATATCAGTTTCATTAGGAACCATTTGTACAACTACATCTGTAACAGATGGAAGTACACCATTGATGTTTCCTGTGTAGTATTCATTTATAGTAAGTTTAACGTCTGAACCTGTATTCCATTCAACAATTTTATATGGACCAACACCAATAGGACTGTTTGTAAAATTCGCATGGATTACATTACAATCAATAACGCCATCTGGAGCTAATTGATGTTCTGCATACATATAGTATTCAAAATCGCCTTTAATTGTAAAAGTTGGCTCTGAAACTGTAAATGCAATTGTGTAATCATCGATTACTTCAATTCCTAATAGAGATTTATCAGGAGTTCCAGCTGCTGCTGAATTATAATAAGCATTAAAACCTGTTAAAAAACTTGGTTGGTATGCACCTGAACCTTTTGCTTCAATAAATGTTGGATCAGCATACATATAATAAGTAAATGCTATATCAGATGTATTAAAATCTTCACCATCTGAGAATTTAATTCCTTCTTTAACATTAAAAGTCCAAACTTCAAATTGCTCAGATTTTGTATCTTTTAATAATGCAATTTCATTTGCAATTCTTGCAACTTCTTCTGTTGCTGCTGCAACCGCTGCTTCATCTGTGCTAGTTGCTACAATGTCTTCTTGAACAAGACTTTCTGCTGTTAGAGTATCAACTTTTGATTGATAATCTGGATCATAATTTGGATTATCAATTTTTTCAGTTGAATAATCTTCTAAATAGTGAGCTAAAACAAGCTCCCCGTCTGCGTTTGGTGTAAAGAACCCTTGGTTACCATCTACTAATCTACGAACATTTGTATCGTATGAAGATGCACTCCATCCAAGAATAAATTCACCAGCAAAGTTTGTATTACCTGCGATAAATGCCTTTTGTGTGGTAGTTGCTTCTTCTGTAGTTTCACCTTCTGTTGTTGTATCACTTGAACATGCAACTAAACTTAATGATAAAGCTGCTGCTAAAGCGATTGCTAAAAGTTTTTTCATAAATTTTTCCCCCTCATTTCATAAATGTTACTATCAAGTATAATACGGATATTTCAAAAGTCAATACGTCGATTTTTTGTTTAAAACTTAATATAATTAAGCAATTTTTAATATTTCTTATTTATTGCGCCCAATATCGACATTAATCACTTAATTAAAATTAATAAATTCATTGTTTTGTATTTTTATACAATATTTCTAGTAATATACACTAAACTTTCACCATTTACACACGTGATTATTTTCATTTTGTACAATGCAATTGTAAAAAAAATAAAAACAGCTTGTATTTATCGGCTAAAATTGTAGATTTAACCAAATCGATGTTTTTTCTAGCTTAATTAATATTTATGCATTTTAAAATTAAAAACAATAAAAATGCTCAACTTTTTTAATAAAAGCTGAGCATTTTAATATTTTATTTCTTATTTATAGGGGCAATTTTTGCTATTGCTAAATTCACTAAGGATATAGAGGCTGCAAAAAGGAATATATAGTGTGGTCCAAATGAAGCCCATACCCATCCGCTCAAATAAGAGCAAATTATAGACACCACATGATCTATTGACATTCCAAAAGAAATCGTTGGAGTTACTTCACTTTTATCAATTGCAATATTATTTAAATAAACTGCTCTAATAAATCCCATCTGACTGGACATTCTATCTACTATAAATATGATAAAAGTTACTATCGCTGCTGTTCCTGCTGCTGGGAAATTTCCGGTTGAAATATTATACACCATATAAGCAAAAGCAAGATAAACAGCGATAAAAGAAACAGCATCAGCATAAAGCATTGTTCGTATTCCAAATCTATCTAAACACCTTCCTAAAAACGGCATAAAGAATATCCCTAAAATTGCACTACACATTAATAATAACGACATTGTATCTGCGCCTTGTCCTAAAATATCTATAATAACCCAAGGAGCATAAACGATAACTATCTGCTTTTGAACTCCGTTCATAGTGGCTAATATATAATAATATTTATATTCTTTTCTAATAACCACTTTTTTGGGTGAGTATATAGATGCAGTAACACTTTTATTTAGATATAAAAGTAGTGCTGCAGCAATACCAAAACAAATTCCTGAAATTATAAAAGGTGATTTTATGTTTGTTTTAAATGAAAGGAAATCAAATCTAAATCCTATAAATAATATAAATGATGCCACAAGGCTAAAAGCTGTATAAATCCCTTTAACATTTCCTATGTGATTCCCTAGTTTTCCATCATTTTTTTTTGAAAATATAGATAAAGCGAGTGAATCTTGCAAAGGTAAGTAAATATGCACTCCCATAGAGAAAATAAAAATCACGGCTGTCATAGTGTAAAAATTAGGAGTCCAAAATGCTAATATTAAAATTCCAACCATCGAAATACTTTGAGCTATAGCTGCTATTTTTATATCTCCTAATCGAGCTAACGTTGTTATTACTAAAACAGCTATAATGCCAGGGAATTCACGGGGAATTTCTATAAATCCACGCTGCACAGCAGTTATATTATATGCATCTTTAAAATAGTTTGCCAAAGTTTGATCGCTAAAACCACAAGCTAAAGCAACAAAAGACACTGCAACTAAATATATTACTATAATATTTTTACTTTTCACTGTATCGTTTAATTGTTCTGTTTTCATCATACACCTCTTTTATCTTAGCCTTATTCATCACCCCTATGTCTTATATGCGAGTAAAGTTAGCCTTAAAATATAATTATATATTAAATAATTATAAAAAGCAATTTTCAAATTAAAAATCAGTATAGTAAATTTATTACTATACTGATTTTTTTTATTTAACTAATTTTTCAATTCCTGTAACTACCGCTCCGCCTAAAGCCATTGCGAGTAAAGACGTTAGTATCACCTGAATATTATAGCTTGCATCAAAAGGAATAATCATTATACAGCTTGCTATTACTAAACCAAAAATAAGGCTCATAGTGGCATTATGATTTCTTTTTAGTGCATAAGCTGTTAATTTAGAACTTATAACAATTCCTGATAATATACCAAATGCCATAAACCCTAGTGGGATTAAAACATTCATTTGAAAGCTTGTAACATTAGCAACTAATGAATTAAATAAATAGTATTCCCCTAAAATTAATAACAGCATACTTCCACTTACACCAGGGATAAACATTGCAGCTCCTGCTATTATTCCTAAAAATATCATTTTGATTAAATAGAATAATTCAATACTTGGAAAATCAGTAATAACCATATTAGTTTCTTCTGGAGCTAATAACACCATAAGAATTATAACAGCACAACCAATAATAAAAGGCATAATGCTAATTTTATCGTTTGGCATTTCTTTTGTTTTTAATAATGGAATAGAAAAACCAATCATCCCTAAAAAGCAAAATTTTGTTTGTGTTGGAAAATTCGCTAATGCAAATTCGATTATATTTGCAAAAGTTACAAGACCTATTACAACTCCAACTAATAAAATCATAATATATTTTACATGCTTAATTTTTTCTTCGAAACTGCTTTTTGTTGAAAGAATTTCGCTTATTGCTGTCATAACTGGTGTGAATATTCCGAAAATAACCATCATTGTGCCACCACTTACCCCAGGGATAATATTAGCAACACCAACTATAAATCCACCTATTAATAATTTTAACATAAGTTTTTTCCTTTATATTTATAAATAATTTTGTTTTATCCAATGATAAGTATTTTAACATACAATTATATTATATTGCAAGAAAAATATAAATAGTATTCATAATAAGAGGCTTTCTTTTTTATTTTATAATAACCTACATTCAACACTTAACATACGCAAAGAAATTTTGATTTATATTATAGAAAGTAATATCAATATATAATAAATGACACAGCAAACCTTATGCTGTGTCATTTAATTTAATGATTATGCTTTTTGTTCTTCTTCATCTGCTTCTTTAACTTTTTTACGAGCTAAAAATGCAACGATTAGTTGAACAAACGCAATTCCTAACATTAATGGAGTTAAAGTATCAATATACACCATTGTTAGTGTCATATCTTCTGTTAAGAAGAATATGATTAATGCAGCTAATGCAATTATTACGCTTAAAATTCTTAATAAGCCTTTTCTTTTTAATTTCGCTTTTTTATCTTCATCATCATATGCATTTTGCTCTTCTTCATCTTCTTCATCTTTTTTATTAGATAAGTAAGTTATGATTAAAACGCCTGATAGAAGTGCTGTAAATAAAGCCGCTATTAAGTTTACTAATGCCCAAGCTCTTCTTTGCCCGCCGAACGGCACATTTGATTCTCCGATATCAACATTAACATTTTCTATTAATCCTTGAATATCCTCACCTTCACCTTCTGAATCACCTTCTGGTGCTGGCGGAATTTGTGTATCGTCTGTTTCTGTTTCAGGGGTAGGATCATCTAATACAGGAGTAGTTGGTTCTTCTTCACTTTCTGTAACAGTTACTGTTTCAGTAATTTCTTCCCAGATTGCGTATATAGTTGTATCTTTTACATAAACATAATCTAAATCTGTTTTATCGCCAGATGTTGTAGTTTCAGTGTACCAACCTATAAAATTAAATCCATCTCTTGTTGGAGTTGGGTAATCTTCTAGTTTACCTTCATCATTTACAATTTGCTCTAAATCTACATCTTCTGGAAGTTCGTCTCCGCCATTTACATCAAATGTAACTTTGATTTGTTCCCATAAAGCATAGTAGCTAACATTATCTGACACTTCTGTTTCTAATTCATCAGCCGATAATGCATCTTGAATTTCTGAATTTTGTTCTGCACTCCAGCCCATAAAGTTAAACCCTACTTTTGTTGGAGTTCCTAAGAATTCATCAGCAAAATCGAAATCTCCTTTATATGGTGCATCAATTTCTTTAAATATTGAAGTATCAAGTATGTCATGGTTGTTATAGAAAGTTGCAGTTAAATCTTTTGGCATTATATCAATATTAAATACTGTGTTTTTACCTAAAACTTTTGCCACTTCATAGTCGCCTTCAAATTGATATTTTTCTGCGTATGGCTCTAAAGCTGTATCTACTACTGATAATTCTCCTGCAACAATTCTATCCCATCTATTTGCACTTATTTGTATTGAAGGAATTGAAATAGTATTATCTTCTGGTGAGTTAAAGTTTATAGTGTACATAACTGGATCACTAACTTCTTGATAGTAGAAAACTATAGTTTCATTTCCAGTTTCGCTAACGTCTAATGATACGAATTTGCTATCCACTGGTGTAATCATGCCATTTTCAAATCCAACTCTTTTGTATCCTGCGATATCTTTTGCATAAATTGTAACATGTGAATTTTCATTATTGATAAATTCATCATTTGCAGCTACTTGTTCTGCTTGATTATTTACATTTACATATTTTACAGTGTATGGATATTCTTCCGTTTCAACTAATGTGTATGTAAACACAACTGTTTCTACAGTTTTCCCTGAAACATTAACTGTTATTGAAGATTTATCCGCTTTATAATAGCCCGCTGCCCAGCCTGCATCTATTAAATCTTTTGATGTTAATGGGTAAACTAAAACTTGACTTCCTGCTTTTTGATTTTCAACAAGGTTAGTTATTTTAATTGTTGAGAATCCTTCTAGCATATGGATAACTTTATATGAAGCACTTTCATTTAGTATCCATCTTGCAGTTACAGTTATATCATCTGTTAATTCTTCATCGAATAGATATTGCTCATCACCTATATACCATCCAGCAAAACTCATGTTTTCATCTGCGTGTTTTATTTCATAGCCTGTTGGAGATGATATTCTATTTTCAGGAGTTGATTCTATTGATTGCTCAAATGATGTAATTCCATTAGCATCTTCTAAGTATCCGCCATTTGCATTGAATGTTATTTCTGGTGCATCCCATTTAGCGAAAACTGAAAGATTATCGCTTGGCATTATATCATTTTCCCAATCAACTAAAGTCATACATTCTGGTTCATAATACCAGCCACCAAATGTGTAGCCGTCTTTTTGCATTAATGATGCATCTGGCATAAATTGATATTCTTCTTTAATACCTTGAAGTGGCTGTTCGAACATTAGTGTTTTTGTAGCTATCGAGTTCGCGCCATTATACTCTCCGCCTTGTAGATTATAAGAAAGTTTGTAATCAATTCTATCATACATAAGTTGTGAAACTGCTGATGTATCAATAACTTTTTCAGCTGATCTTATAACAGACTTATATCTTAATCCAGCTAATGCTTTATTGGTATATTCTCCCCACATTGGAGGTAACCCTTCGTGTGCATAATTGTAATTATTGTAATATACATTTCCTCCATAAGTAAGAACATCAAATTCTTCACTTGGCATCACTTCTTCTGGTAATGGTTCAAAGTAATAATACACATCTACAAGACCAACTTGACCATTTTGTCTAACAAAAGTTACGCTTGTTCCTTCATCTGGGATATGCGTTTCTTCAAGTGTAAACACTTTAGTTATTAAGCTAGAACCTTCTCCAGCCATATACCAACCTGCAAACGAGCTATATATATTTCCGTTTTCAAGATAATATACAGAAGCCCCTGTAGTTATGCCTGGCCATAAGTCTGTTATATCTTGCTGATATTTTGCACTGAATGAATATGGTTTTTCTTTATGCTCTTCTCCATTAAATTCAAGATATAATGAAGTTGTAGCTGTACTCACACCATTTCCTGATCTTACTTTTGTAGGATCAAAAGTAAGTGTATAAACAGTTCTTGTGAAATACACGTTTATAACCGAAGTTCCATCACCTTTTACAATAATGCTACCGTTATCAATATCACTCCAACTTTGGGTTGCATGTTCAATAGTGTCAATGCCCGCTGGTAATTCTGTAATTTCTTCACCAGAATTTGCTGTGAAAGTTTCTGTATTATAATAGTTATAATTATCTTTATTATATAATCCGTTATCTTCTGTTAATTGAACACTTGGAACAGCATCTGGATCTTCTAGCCAGTAAACAACGCTATAATTTACTTCTTCACTTTCCCAAATTGCTGTGTATTCTAAATTTTCAGCCGGCATAGTGCTTGGAATTGGATTAGTTGTATTAACATCATTTGAGTTTTTATCTATGAATTTAACAAAGTTGTATCCTACTCTTGTAGGGTTTGATGTTAACCTTGTTACTGTTTGCCCATATCTTAATTTTTGATTTTGTATGGTGCTTCCACCATCTGTGTTAAAAGTTATATAGTAGAAGTTTCTATCAAAAGTAACCTCAAAATTATTGTTTGCTTCTTCATTAGATATAGTAACTTGAACGTCTCCTGACATATTAGTAAATCCTGTTGTATCTACCATAGTATCAGTAGTGTATTTATCTAAATTACTTAAAGTAATTTTTGTTCCGATAGGTGCTGTGCCAGAAATAGTTGCCTGCTCATAACCTGTTCCATCAACATTTTGCATTAAATAAACTACTTCAAACTTAAATTCAGAGGTATCTTTTTTATAAGTTACTACTGTTTCTTCATTTGATTGTCCGCCGATTAATTTAACGCTAGTAATGTCAGCAACTGCTCCTGAAATCACTGGAGAATTAACTGTTAATTCTTCTGAATTTGCTAATTCAACTGAATGTGTAGGATAAGCAGTTGAGTTATCTTCATAAACATATTTTACTGTATATGTAGCGCTTAAATCTGCAATTTTACTATAAACTGCATATAAAGTTATAGTTTCTGGTTCTGTAGCGTCTTCTGTTTCTTTTAAATTAGGCACAAAAGTATCTTCATTTATTAAATCAGTAGAGTTTGCTTGAGTTGACCATCCTTCAAAAGTGTAGCCATCTAATGCAAGCGTTACTGAACTTGATAAACTTTCAGGATATTTTACGCCATCTCCTGTATAAAAGTGAACACCGTCTAAAGTATTGCTCATTTCATTTTGAATATTTGCAAAATTCACTAAGAATAATGTTTGACTACCAACTGGACCTTCAATCATCATTGGAATATGTCCGCCAAATGCTGACGCAAACATTCTAGCTCCAGCAACAGCTTGTAATTCTGATGAAACTGCTAATTCAGTTGAAGATGATTCATCTGATGATACTG
>CAYJGG010000010.1:39342-51182 GCA_964369915.1 uncultured Oscillospiraceae bacterium
TGTGATGACACAGTTTCTTCTGATGAAACTGATTCTTCTGATGAAACTGATTCTTGTGATGAAACTGATTCTTCTGATGAAACTGATTCTTGTGATGAAACTGATTCTTGTGAATTTGTTTCAGGCGCAGGCTCTACTGGCGCTGTCTCCTGAGATGAAATTGTTTCTATAAGTGGAGATGACTCTTCTGGTGTTACATTTGAAGTGCCTTGAGTTTCCACTGTGATTTGTCCTTCTGTTAATGGGATTTCACTTAAAGTTTCAAAAGCCGCAGCGGGATTTGAAAAAATTGAAACCATTAAAAGAGTAGCTAAAATCAAGCTTTTTGTTTTATTTGTTGCAATATTTTTTAATTTATTAAACAAACTTTTCATTTTATCCTTCTTTCATTTTTTGGTATATTGTTAATTTAATTTTTTAATTCGATTTACATTTTAGCATACAAAGTGTTACATGAATGTTACATTTGGGGGTTATAATCAAAGTTTGGGAAATCATCTAAAAAGCATCAGTAAAAGTAAGCTTTTTTCACTTTTAAATATACAAATCATATAAAAAATCACCTTCCTTTACTTAGACTCAACACATATTTTAACTTTTTTACTCGAAAAATATTATTTTTTTACCCTTATTTTATTGATAAAAGAGGATTTTTGAGTAAAAATATATCGATTACCCATACAATAATATAACAAAATAGTAATTCATTCAATAATTTAATGTTAACAATTATTAATAAATGTATAAGTTTTTTTACCACTTATACATCTATGATTTTTAAATAATAATATCAATCTGATTTTTTTATAAAGGAAAATGGCTAAAATAATTTTACTGCAATAAAAAAATAGGTGAAATTATAATCATTATATATAATGTATATAATACTATATATAATAATTTAATCAAATCATTCAAAAATGAGGTCTTTATCCTTATTTTTTTAATTTTCTATATAAATTTAAAAAAGTTATTTTTGTTAAAACCTACCAAATTTTTACTAACAAAAATTCCCAAAATTATGCATTTTCCAATAAAAACCATTAATTTTTATCAGTTTTTCGCATTTTTAGTCTTAAATTACAACAAAAAGTGTCGAAATGTAATATTCATGTAATGATGATGTAACAATTTTGTGTTATTATAGTGTCATAAGGTTAATTTACAACACATTATTTTGGAGGATTTTTAATAATGAAAGCAACTAAACTATTACAAAGATTATTATGCGTACTACTAATTTTTTCAATTATGGCGCCAAATTTCAGCTACACTGCATACGCAACAGATGGAACTGGCACAACAAATGAACAAGCACCTACATATGACGAGAATGGATTTGATGCTAATGGATTTGATGCTAATGGATTTGATGTTAATGGATTTGATGTTAACGGATATGATGCTAACGGATTTGACGCTAATGGATTTAACGCTAGTGGATATGATGCTAACGGATATGATGCTAACGGATTTGATGCTAATGGATTTGACGCTAATGGATTTGACGCTAGTGGATATGACGCTAACGGATTAGATATTAACGGAAAAACAAAGATAGCACAAGATCCTAACACACCTAGCACAACAGATGAAGACGAACAAACTACACCTGTTGCAGTAATACCAGCAGACCGTGTACTTACAGTTACTTTTAGCGGTATAGGTGCAAATGCTAAGAATTATACTATATCTTTTGATTCAATGTATAATAAAAAACAATCAAACTTTGATGATGCTACAGTTTCTTACCCTCTTTTTGGAGATAATATTCCTACTTTAAAAAATGGAACACAAGTATTTGTTGGTTGGGATTTTGATACAAATGGTGATGGTGTAAAAGATTTAACAGCTGAATCATTTAATGTTAGTGATTTTTATGCAGCTTCAGAAGGTGGTGCAAAATCTATCACACTTACAGCTAACTACTTAAACCAAAATAGCAATGAAATTATTAAAAACTATACTATTCAATATGTTGATGAAGAGGGAAGTAAACTACATTCACAAAAGAAAGTTCAATTAGTTTATGATTCTAGTGCTGCAACTCAGCAAACTATGACAATAGCTTCACCTAGCATTGCTGGATATAAATTAAAAGATTCTTCAGAATTAAATCTTGTAGTTTCAGCAGATCACACAGAAGAAATAATTTATGTTACTTATATTAAAGATGAAAACTCAAATGGCGAATTTGCTTATTACGTTATGGAGTTTTACAAAGAAACAGTTGATGGCACAGGATACACAATTGATCATTCAATGACTTTAAGAGGCTCTAGCCAAAATACAGCAGTTTTCACAGTTTATGATGCAGCTGCTAACACTTTCTTTTTACCTAATGCTTATATCCCAGCTGGATACACATATAATGAAATAGAATCAACTAACAGCGTACAGTTTGACACTAGCGCAAACACTTCAGCTGATCCATTAGTTATTAAAACATATATGGATAGACTTACTTATGATATAACTGTTCTTGGCGAAGGTAAAAAAGAGATTTTCACTCAAGAAGATTTAACTTTCGGAGAAACTTTTGATATTTATGCTAATTTAGTTGAAGGATTAATCGATACAACTGATATAACAAGCTTTATTGGTACAGATGGCTCTGTAATAGAACAAGATAACGAAGGAAAATTCCTTTTCCCTGCAACAGTTCCAGCTTATGATGTAACATACTCTCCTTACACATTTAAAGATGGTAATGAAAATAAATCAGTTTTAACTATTAACTACAATGCAAACGGCGGAGAATTTGACGATAGCACTACTACTAAAACTTTAACTTTTAATAGAAAAGCTACAATTATCGCTCCTTCAGTTTCACACAGCCAAGGCAACTTCTTAGGTTGGGTTATTGATGAAAATAATGATGGCGTTTTAGATTTAAACGAAACTATACTTTACACAAGATTTGGCTCAACAGTTTTAGAAGCTGATGATCAACAAATAGCTAATCTAATCGCTTTATGGGAAAACACAGAAACTGAATATCATTATAATGTTGAGCATATTTTATTAGATGATTCAGGTAATGCAGTTGCAAGCAAAATCTACACAACAACTCATGCAATTAAAGATGGTGCAACTGTCACTACTTCTGATGTAGAAGCAATCGTATTAAATTCAGAAACTCTTATCAAAAATGCAAACTGGGATACTGGCATTTATGATAAAGTATCTGTAAGCATCGAAAACAATGATTTATTAACTACTACAGAATTAATTTTTGATGCTTTAGAAAATGATGGCGAAGTTATCGCTAAAGTATATTATGCACAAGCTGATTCATTAGCTTACACAGTAAGATATGTTGTAGAAAATGATGATGGCACATACTCAGATCTTCAAAAACCAAAAGCAATTACAAGAACACAAAACGGAAAAACTATCGTTACTGAATATGCTCCTGAAATTAGTGGATACGACGTTGTAGATGGTACTCCTGGCGTATTTGAAGTTACAGGTGTTAAAAACAGCATCACAATGAACCTTGAAACAGATGGCACTGAAATGATGTTTGTTTATGAAAAACTAAGCGAATTAAACACAGCTAATTACACAATCAATCTTATTTTAGATGGAAAAGTTATAGCATCACAAATTCTAGAAGGCAAAATTAATCAAGCTGTTGATGCAGAATCAACTGACTTTGTTAAAACTAATGCTGATTATATAGAACGTGGAATTAAAAGCACAAGCTTAACGTTAAAATCAATAAACGCTAATGGTTCAACTGTATTTAATTTAGAATTAAATAATATGGTTTTCTACTATGACACTTACAACTCTAACGCAGAAATATTCACAAAAGTTTTCACTTCAAGTGGAATAAAAGTAGCTCGCTCACTTTACACTGATAATAGTGGTATCGTTTCACTAGATACTTTAAAAGTTAATGGCACAACATTTATGTGGGTTGATGAAGATGGAAACCAAGTTACTTCTGGCTCACAAGCAACTGAAGATGTAAAATTATACGCATATATCGAGCACACTGTTAAAGTTATAGATGGCGAAGGAAATATTATTCATAATGAAGCAGTTGAACATGAAACAAAATCTAGCTACTCAGTTCCAAAAGCTAAAAATATTCCAGCTGCAAACAAAAAAGAATTCTCACACTGGAAACTAAAAGTTGGTCCTAGTGGCGCAGATGTTTCTTCAAGAAGTGCAGTTCAAGATTTACTTAAAGATGTTACTGAATCAATCACTTTAAAACAAGTTCACGACGGCGAAAAATTACTTGATTTAGTGTTTGAAGCATCAACTAATTTTACAGCACTAAGATATGATAGATTTAAAGTTGAAGAAAGTGATATCAACTTAGTTGTAACAAAATTAAGTAATGGTAATGATTTTACAAATTATGATATTGTTTATCGCTTAAGCGGCACAAGCAAATGGAGCAACGAATTCCCAGAAATCAGAAACTCTGAAGATTCAGCAGAAGTTGAATACAAAATTACAGCAGGCGGATATGAAGGCTCTATAATTGGAACAGTTCAAGTAGATGTTTTACCAATTAATCTTGAAATTAATGTTCCTAGCGTTCAAACAACATTAAACACAGCATTAACTCAAACTCAAATCGCAGATTTTGACGCTGCTATTGATACTCAAATCGAAAATCAACTTCTAGCACTTGGAATTGTAGATCCTTCTAAATATTCTGTTAATTTTGGCTATATAGATTTTGAATATGATGCAAACCTTGTTAACACAGCAGGCACTTATTCAACAGCTTTAGGCTTATCAATGGAAAAAAGAGGCGAAAGCTATAATCCAAATGCAGGTAGTTCAGTAGATGGCACTGTTTACACAATTTCAAAAAGCAACTACCAAATCACTGTAAACCACGGTGTATTAACTGTTGTTGATACTTCTTCAAACGATAATAATCAAAGCACATCAACTACTCCTTCTACACCAGCTGCTGCTCCAGTAGTTCCTGTTGTAGCTCCAGTAGTTCCAGAAACTGAAGTTGAAATTGAAGAGCAAGAAGTTCCAACAACTGATGCTCCTACTACAGAAGATGAAACAACAACTGAAATCGAAGAACAAGAAGTTCCAACAACTGCAGCACCAGAAGCAGAATCAAGCTTTAACTGGTTATGGATTTTACTATTACTAGTTATATCTGCTGGTGTTTATATGAAAACTAAAATGAAAAAAAGTTTTATTGCAGCAAAAGATGATTCAAACGAAGAAAACTAATAATAAAAAATAATTAAACAAAAAACACCCAACTCAAGATTATGAGTTGGGTGTTTTATTTTTTATGATATATATTATAATAATAGTTTTCTGTGTTTACTTTATTAGGTAAACTGCGTGCGATACTTAATGCACGCAAGAAAAACTTCGATTTATATTATTGAAAATAATATAAATTATCTACATATTATTAGTTTTTCGTGATTGCAACGCAATCTTTGGGCTATTCTTCTTGCCCAAAAGAAAAATTTGGATTTATATTATCAAAGATAATATAAATTATACACCTTGCCAAATCATTGCATCTGCAACTTTTAAAAAGCCTGCAATATTTGATCCTGCAACTATATTATCTTTCACGCCATATTCTTCAGCTGCATTATAAGCACTATGGAAAATATTAATCATAATATTTTTAAGACGTTCGTCAACTTCTTCAAATGTCCAAGATAAACGAAGTGAATTTTGACTCATTTCAAGTCCGCTTGTTGCAACACCGCCTGCGTTAGCAGCTTTACCTGGAGCAAATAAAACTCCATTGTTTTGAAAAATTTCTATAGCTTTTGGTGTTGCTGGCATATTAGCGCCTTCAGCCACTGCTAAAACTTTATTATCAACAAGCATTTGTGCAGCAATATCATCAAGCTCATTTTGAGTAGCACAAGGAAGAGCAATATCGCATTTTACACTCCAAATATTTTTGCAACCTTCGTGATATTCTGCCCCTTTAACACGTTTTGCATACTCGGAAATACGTGCTCTTTCCACTTCTTTAATTTGTTTTAGAACATCAAGATTTATTCCATTAGAATCATAAATATATCCACTTGAATCAGAAGCAGTTACAACTTTTGCGCCCATCTCTTGAGCTTTTTCAATAGCATAAATAGCAACATTCCCTGAACCTGAAACAGAAACAATTTTATCTTTCATACTTTCATTTTTCATGCATTTAATCATTTCTTCTGTTAAATACAAAAGACCATACCCTGTTGCTTCTTTTCTAACAAGCGAGCCACCTGAATGAATAGCTTTACCCGTTAAAACGCCAACATTTTCATTTCTAATTCTTCTATATTGTCCATACATATACCCAATTTCACGACTGCCAACTCCAATATCGCCAGCCGGCACATCTGTGAATTGACCGATATGACGATTCAATTCTGTCATAAAACTTTGGCAGAAATTCATAATTTCATTATCAGATTTACCTTTAGGATCAAAATCAGAACCGCCTTTTCCTCCACCCATTGGAAGACCTGTTAAGGCATTTTTAAAAGTTTGCTCAAAGCCTAAGAATTTAACAACAGATAAGTTTACAGTTGGATGCAAACGAATACCACCTTTATATGGACCAATAGCAGCATTAAATTGAACACGGAATGCACGATTAACATGAACCGTTCCATCATCAGCCGTCCAAGGTACACGGAATATTATAACTCTCTCTGGTTCTACTATGCGCTCTAAAACACCTTTTGCTTCCATTTCAGGATGCTTTTTGATAACTGGCTCAAGTGATTCAAGCACTTCTAATACTGCTTGTAAAAATTCAGGCTGACTCGAGTCGCGCTCAGCCACTTTATCATATATTTTTTTTAGATATGTGTTAGTAATTGCCATTTTATTTCCTCCATTTATTATTATACATTAATATTATTTTACTTTAAAAATTGAAGTTTTTCAAGTGGGAAATAAATAAAATCAGCCCTTAGTAATTCTAAAGGCTGATTTTTTAATTATTTATGATTGATTATACCTCAATTATATTTATTCTTTATTTTTACGTCTTGTATAAAGATAAAATGCTATACCTATGATTATTAATATAATTAAGATGATTAACCATGGCATTGAACCTTGGCCAGCTGCGGTTTCTTCATCTTGAGGAGTATCTTCTGTAGGTGGAGCTGGTGCATCTGTACTTTCGTCAGTTGCGCCTTCTACTCCTGTAAATACAACTTTTAGAGTGTGATCTTCTGAAACATTACTAAATGTGTATTCACTAACAGCGCCAACGCTTGCACCGTCTACTAAAACATCACTAATTTCATAGCCATCATTAGCAGTGAATGTAAATGTTTTGTCTTCACCGTCACTTGCATTAACGATACCTCTTGTGCCACCGTCTGGTGAAACACTGCCCATGCCTTCAACTTCAATTGAAACTTCATGAGTTACAAGTCCGCTAATTCCATCACCATCTACATAATGAGCAGTAACTGTTGCTCCTGTATGTGGAGTAGTGTATGTTGTTGTAGCAGAATTTGCATTTTCAAGTCCACCGTAGTTATACGTCCAGTGTGAGAATGTTTTTCCTAGAATAACGTCAGCTATAATTGTAATTTTGGTTCCTGGTTTATATGTGCCGTCACCACTACCATTCACTACAACTATATCATAGGCTTTATCATCAGTTGAAGTTGAAGTTGAAGGAGGAGTAGTTGTAGATTCCCAAATAGCTGTTAAAGTTGCATTACCTAAAACTAAGAAGGTTGATCCTTCGTTTAGAGTTGGATTTTCAATAGTAGCCGTACCTTGAGTTACTACCCATCTTACAAACCTATATCCTTCTTTAATACCTGCTGATAAGCTGTCTATTTCACCTAAATCATAAGTGTATGCACCAACCTTAGCTCCTTGAGCTCCAGGGCTTACTAAATTTACAGTATGGCTTGTTTTAGCTGGGATAGTACCTTCAACTGCGCCAGCTGCAACACCACCGATTGTTGTTATGTCTAAAGAATATGCACCTGCATCTAAAGTTGCTAAGAATTCTTTATATAAAGTAATTTTTATAGAGCCGTCTTCTACTTTACCTAAAACGCCGCCATTAAATGTATATCCAGGATATCCGCTTAAATCGCCGTTAGGTGATACGACTAATACATCTCTTGTTCCGCCTACTGTGATGAAAACATCTTCTAAGCTGATAAAGTTTGCATCGAATATAGTTACTTCATCTTGAGCTAAATCAGCTTCTCCGCTATTTACAATTAGCTCATAACTTAAAGTAGCTGCGTTGTACATGCTATCAGCCGGTGCAAAAGCAGTGATTATTGCTGTACCTGCTCTTTTAATAGTAACTAAACCAGCATCATCTACTACTGCAACATCTGTGTTGCTACTGCTGTATTCAACTGTTGTACTTGCGCCTGTTACTGCATTTGTAAATGAGGCATCGCCTACTGTTTTTGTTATTGGAACAGCAGGATCAGTAAATGCTAAATTTTGGTTTCCTTTAGTTATGTTTTCTAATAACACAGTAACAGTATCAAATTTTGTATTATCAAATACTGATTCAGCTTTAACTGTTATAGAGCCTAATGTTTCAGTTAAACTAATTAATAATAAACCTGCACTATCAATAACTGTGTCTGCGTGTTTATTAGTTTCAACTATACTCCAAATAACACCTGTATCAACTGAAGCATCATTTGCAGTTACAGTTGCTGTAAAGGTTTCTGATCCACCTAAAATAATCGTTGCGCTCTCAGGAGTAATTGTAACGCCTGTAACACTGTGTTTTATCCACTGTGCGTAGTAAGTTGTTGTGTTATCAGTGATTGTTTGTGGGAAAGTCACTTTTGTGCTACCTGTTGGGGTAGTATACCAGCCTGCAAAAGTATAGCCTGTTCTTGTTGGATCTGCTGGCTGTGGAATTTTACCATCCACTGTTTTTGTTTCGCCCTCAACTACAGCTGAGCCACCTTGTGAATTAAAGGTAACTGTATATACAGTGTATTTAGTTTTTACTGCTAACGCAGAAGAAGTAGTTGATGCATTATGAGTGCTTGTTTCTTTTACACGAGTATAAACATTATAGTCAAAATTTTGATATAAGCCTGTAAACACATTGCTGTTTTGCCAATTTGTACCGTCTGTTGAGTATTCTTGTCCGCTTACTTCTACTACAGTAATAGAAGTATCAGTTACAGAATCAAGAGTTGGAGCTGCTGGCGTTGCTACATCTGCTTTTGTGATTGAAATAGGATTACTTAATTTAAAGCCATCCTGCTCATCTGTGGATATAAGAACTGTAATTGAGCTACCTATATCTGCTAAAACTGGTACATATGTTGCAGAATTTGAGCCAATAGTTGTAATGCCATCACGTTTCCATTGGTAAGATGGTGTGCCTGAAGCATTTGAAGCCCCTGTAATACTTGCTGTTAGAGTTTCGCCAAATTTAGCGTCGCCTGTAATTGTAGCTGTACCTGTTAAAACTTCTTTTGTAAATACAATTAAAGTTGCAGTTGTTGAGCCTGTTGCTGTTGCTGTTTCTTCGATATATGTTGTAATTGTATATGATTGCCCTGGATTTAAGCCTGTAAATGTTCCGTTAGCTGAAAAATTTACACCATCAATTGAGTATACTTGCCCTGATACTACATCTACTGTGATACTCGTTGATGTTTTAGAATTAACAACAGGAGTTACAGGAGTATCTGTGTTAATTTTTCTGTCTACTGCATCGGTTAATGCTTCTGTTACATTTCCAGTGCTTTCTACATCTGAAGTAACTACAACAGAAATTATTTGCCCTATATCTTCTTTAACTAAAGTATAAGTAGCACTGTTTGCGCCTATATTTGTACTACCTCTTTTCCATTGATAAGAAAGTGTACCTGTGTTATTATCATCACTTAAAGTAGCTGTTAAAGTATCTCCAAATCTTGGAGCATCACCTAAAGTATAACCTGTGATTGTAACTGTACCTGTTAATGCATCTGCAGGTGCTTCAAGAGTTGTTTCATTTAACCCTGCTGATGGTAGTGAAGTAAGATGTGTAGATGTTTCTTTATATCTTGCTATGATTGTGTAAGAAGTAAGCTCAGTTAAGCCTGAGAATACATTCCCTTCTTGCCAATCAGTTCCACCATTTATTGAATACTGTGCGTTTGCAATAGGAGTAACAGTTATGCTGTTATAAGTTACTGTTTGTGCTACTGGTGTGCTTGGAGCTGAGGCATCAGCTTTTCCAACTGCGCTGGATGTATTGGCAGTTTTATAGCCTGCATGTGTATTTGAAGTAATTTCAACTGTTATAGCATGCCCTACATCAGCTTCAACTATTTGGTATGTCTTGCTATTTGCCCCACTGATATTTGCGCTATCTCTTTTCCATTGATAAGATAGTGAAGCTTCGGTGGCATTACTTCCTGATAAAACAGCAGTTAAAGTTTCGCCATATTTTTCATCACCACTTAAACTCGCAGTACCTGTTAAAGGTGTTTTCGCAGTTGTTACTGTTAAAGCTGTTGAATTTGCAGAAGCTTTATGAGTAGATGTTTCTGCAAAACGAGTGATTATCGAATACTCTGTGTTCGCAGTAAGGCCTGAGAAATTGCCACCTGCTTGCCAATTAGTTCCATCTATTGAATACTCTTGCCCACCTTCTGGTATTACTTGAATATTATCAGATGTAACTGCGCCATTAATCACAGGCACACTTGGCGCTGCTGGGCCGTCTGCTTTTTCAATAGTTGCTGTAGCATTGCTTTCGACATAGCTACTAAGGCCTGTTGCTGTAGCTCTTGCTGTAATAGTTTGGTTTATATCAGCTTCTACTATTGTATAGTAATCTCCTACTATTCCTGTATCAGTTGTGCCACGATACCAGCTTATAGTAATACCGCTTGTTGCATTAGAGTCTGTTAATGCTGCATATAACTGCTCGTCAAATTTTGCTGTACCTGAAACATTTAAAGTACCAGTTATTGCAGGTAAAGTAATATCGCCCCAAATAGCGTAAACAGTCTCATAGGTTATCGGAGTAACAGTTGTTATTAAAGCTCCATCCGTAGTTAAAGACCAGCCTTTAAATTCTTTACCTTCTGGTGCTGTGAATGTAGTGGTAGTAGGTAAAGTGTACTCTTTGTTCATAGCTACTTTAACACTATTATGAGTTCCGCCGCCGCCATTAGCATTAAAAGTTAAATCAATTAATACTTGTGTACTACCTGGATATGTAGGGTTATGAATGTCAGGGTGAGACATTACTACCACAGTATCAACATCTGTGGTATTGTCTTTCATTGGACCATAAACATGGTCTTTAAGCACGCCTGCAAAAGTTGTGTAAGATGCAGTCCATGAATCTGTTGCTCCACTTTGAACACCACTGATATTTGCTTCATCTAAAACAGGATCTGCTATACGAAGAGATGTTCTATCAAGATAATTTTCTGCTTCTTCTGTTCCATTCACTTTAAATCTTAAAGTAAATGCATCTATATAAGTTGTAGAGGAACTTTGAATGATATCTCCACCAGCTCCAGAAAAAAATGTTGCTTTTAATATCCCTCTTGAAGCATCACCATATAATCCTGCATCTTGATTAGTATACAGTGAATCATCTTTATCATTTAGTAAAGTAGTAACAGCACCCTTAACCTGTACTGTTGAGTTTGTCGGCTCGTATGTTGTCGCATCATTTGATTTGTGCAACAAGGTCAACTTCTCTGCATCGTAACTTATAAGTGTCTGCAAATCAGTTATACCCTCTGAGTCTGCGGGCAGTTTCATTTGAACGGCTAATGTTAATATTCTTGAAGTGCTATCGTAGTCTACTTGATGAATTCTAACACCCGTTTCTGCGTTTGATTCCGCTT
>CAYJGG010000011.1:0-44327 GCA_964369915.1 uncultured Oscillospiraceae bacterium
TATAATAATCAAGGAATGGCTTTCGCCATTCCTTGCAATTCATGTATTAAATTAATGTTTCTTTACGAGTAACTATCTATATTTAGCTGTTTAATATAATTAATAATTAGTAAGTTTTTAAAATTTCAATAACTTCTTCTTCTTTTAATACTTTTCCAAAACTTACAACTTTCTCATTAATAACTAATGCAGGAGTTTGCATAACTCCATAAGCTGCAATTTTTCCAAAATCAGTAACATGTTCGATTTTAGCATTTACACCAAGTTTTTCAATAGCCTTTGCTGTAGATTCTTCTAATTGATTGCATTTTTTGCATCCAGAACCTAAAACTTTAACTACCATACCACCTTCGCTCGTTTCTGCAGCTTTTTTTGCTTCGATATCAGATACTTTGCACATACTTCCACATTCGCATTCTGCCATTTCTTCCCCATCTTCATTTATGATTGAAGACTCTTCACTAGAACAACAACCTGTTTCTTCTTTAACTTCGCTTGAGCAGCATGATGCTTCTTTAATTTCACATGCTCCAGCACAGTCGCATGCAGTTTTTTCTTTTTTCTTGAAAATGTCAAATAATCCCATTGTAACATTTTTCCTTTCTTTTGTCATATTATTTTAATTTTTTGATTAATATTTCAAAGTAATTGTCGATAATTATCGAATAAAATAAGTTTTGTTACATCTAGCATTATGAATGTAACAAAAATGTAACAATTTAGTCGCCACAATTACAGCTTTCTTTAACAGTATTTGGTTGTGTTAAATCTAATAGAATTTTAGCCGCTGTTTGCCTGCCTTCTTCTGAGAGATGATAATGAGTCCATTTGCCTTCATTTCTGCTTTTTACTATCCCAGACTCGCATAAAATCTTCATATGATAAGACATAGAACTTTGTGCAATTTCTGCTTTTTCTCCTAAATCGCAAGAACATTTTTCTCCACTTTTTAATAATTCTAAAATCTTTAATCTTTTTTCATCGCATAATGCTTTAAAAATCTTAACATTTTGTTTATGTGATTGCACCTTTTAATCAGTCCTTTCTATTTTCAAATCAATTTTTCTTAATATATATATTATATTCTATTTTTTATTAAAAGTCAATATCAAATCAGTTTTTTTTGATTTGATATTGAAATAATAAATGCAGATAGAAAATTCTATCTGCATTTATTTATTATTTAATAATATTATTATTTTTTAATAAGTTTTTAATATCTGTTATCTGTTCTTTATTTGCAACTGATAACTTATTCACATTAACAGCTTCTATCAATTCTTTTCTTAGAATCTTAACTTCTTTTGGGGCATCTATAGTTATTTTAACACTATCAGAAGCAATATCCTTTATTGTTATAACAATATTTTCAGCTATCACTATACTTTGCTCTTTCTTACGCTGTAATACAAGCATATTTTACCCCTCTTTCGCTAAACTCTTGAATGAATGGCGAAGTGAATACTCATCTGTTTGAAGTATAACTTGAAAAGCTTTTCTAGTTAAAGCATTAACCACAATTGGGCATTTAAGATTAATAGTAACTTTTTCTATATCATTAGCTAATACGCAAATTACATAAAAAGATAAATCTTCATCTTTATCTGTTTTTAATTTTTTATAATCTTCTTTTTCAAGTTTTGGATTATAGTCAATATTTAATGCAAAAGGGTTTAAAAGTAAAAATGTTAGATTTTCATCATCTACACTTTCAAGTGAAATTATATTCCCTGAATTTTCTCCAATTGGAAGTGGTAAAAATCTTTTATATTCTTCAAAACCAAGAATGCCTTCATCAAAGATAATTAAATCTTCTTCATTAAATGTTTTGCTTTGTGATGTATCAACCATATTTATTACAATTCCTTTCCACGAGTATTGAAGTTTTTTTTACAACTCTTTATTGAGTAATAAATTTCACTAAGTAATTATATAGCGACATACTCCAAACTCAAAGTTTGAAAATTTAATCTCAAACCTTCTTCATTAAAAAATACTTTAAGCTTCTGTGTCCAAAATTTCACCTGATAAAAATCTTTTTGCTGAAGATGGTGGAACAAAAATCGGATCTCCAATATATTCAATTTGAACTTCTGGATGTTGATTTATTACTAATTCAATTGAACCAGGGATAAACTCAACACTTCCTGAATCTATTTTTGCATCAAATAATAATTTATCCATATCATACTGAATAGATAATTCTGGAGGAATCCAATCAATATTTGGACCTGTTGTAGGTAGGAATTCAATGCCCACCTGTGTTCCATCTGGCTGCTGTGCTCTGTTAGTAGCTATTTGTGATAAGGCTTCTGATCCAACAGTGGCTTTTAAAAGCATCTTGCCTTCGCTAGCAAATTGTGCTGTTGCACTGTATGCTGCTTGAGTTCCTGCACTAGCTGCTTGACTAATAGAAGTTCTAGTTGTAGGAGTTATTGAATTTCTAGCATCAAATGTATCCATTTGTAGTTGAATTGGTCTGCTTTTAATTTGCAGTCCACCTTTTTGCCTTGAAATTTCAACTTCGGCTGAGCCACTTCTTCTTTGTAGCTTTGCATCACTTATTTTCATTTCATACTGTATTGGTACAGTAGTAATCTTAATTAATTGTTCCATTTAATTTAAACCACCTTTCTTTTAATTAATTATTGTACAAAATCAAGTAGTGACGGAGTCAGTATATTTGAACCTATCTTTAAAGATAAGCTATAAACATAATTTTGATATGTAAAGTTTGTTATCGCTTCTGCTTCATCTATATTAACAGTTGTATCAAACTGTTCTATAATGCTTAAATTTTCATTTTCTAATTTTGTTTGCGTAGCTTCTAAAAGTTTACTTTTAGTTCCTATTGTTGTTAATTGATTTCTTGTATCATCTGATGATTCTCCAAATCTTGTCCATAAAGTTTCATATGCTTCTCTATCAAAATCATCAGCTTCTAAAACATCTGCCATTTCTCCTAAAAGAACTAGCATATTTTCTTGTGTTCCATCTGCGTCTTGGCCAAATCCAACTACATTTATCCCTGGCATTGCCGCATTAAATGCACTAGAAGGCACAACTGCACCGCCTGTAATTTCAAGCCCAAATCCTAAATCTATAAATGCTTGTTCTTTTGAAAATTCTTCTAGTTTTGCTAAATCATCAGGATCAGTTGAACTTAAATCAACACCTCTATAAGTAACTACTCCAGCATCATCCACATTAAATGGTGGTTCAACAGCATCATTGCCTGCTGCAACATATACATCGCCATAAGTTGTATTTAAAACATTTACCATAGATTTTTGCATTTCTCTAAATAATTGAGCAAATGTATCTAATTCTGCTTCATTTGTTCCATTGAGAGCTTGCAACCCGTAATTTTTTTCAACTTCTTTTGCAATATCATTGATTTGAGTCACCACATCTTCTTGAACATTTTGCCAGTGAACTGTTTCCTCTACTGCATTTATATAATCTTCGTTTCTTGCATATCTATTTTCTAAAGTAACCGCTCTTGCAGCAGCATTAGGATCTTCATATGAGTCTTGAAATCTTCTCCCTGTTGAAACTTGCTCTCTTGCTTGCTCAAGTCCACCTAAAGTTGATTGTAAGCCCGCTTGATATGTGTTAAACATCATTCCATTTGTTATACGCATAATTTTATCTCCTATCTACCAACTACGCCAGTTTGATTAATTAGTTTATCTAATAATTCATCCATAACTGTCATGATTCTTGAAGCAGCATTATAAGATTGCTGATATTTCATTAAATCCATTGTTTCTTCATCTTGGTTAACTGAAGAAATCGACATCCTAGAATTTGCAACTTGATTTAAAACAGTTAGATTATTGCTTAATAATGATGATGATGCTTTTCTATCTATTGATTGCACGCTTTGTAGCATATCATACATACTTTGAATTGTGCCTTTATAAATACTTACAGTTGTTCCTGAGCCATCAGGATTTGCAATAGTTACATTAACTTCATCAGATTTTATAGCCTGAATCATTTCTAAAATATTGCTATAATCTGTTGAAACATCGCTTTGATGACTTATTGTTAATCCTATATCACCATTCATCCAAGCATCTGCAACTTTTATATTTTCAGCTGTAAATATAGGAGAGCTATCAGTTGTTTCAAATAAATTTATTTCAGTTATAACATTGCCTAAATCATCTTTTTCACTGTTTAAATAATTTATAGTAGTAGCGAATTCATTTACAAATTCATTAAACAGGCCTTCATAATATCCAATCCCTCTAATATCGCTTCCATCAAAAACTTCTGATTTATTCATCATATCAAGTTCGCCTTTTAAAACACCATCTCCAATAGAACTAACTAAGTTTTTAGTGCTTGAAGCTGCTGATGGATCGATTGCATCTGTTATAAAGAATCCTTGTGGCTCTGTTGTGGAATCAAAAGAAACTTCCCCGCCTTTTTCATTTGAAATTAATGTATGAACTACACCTTCAGTATCAGTAAATGTAACTGTTAACTCTTCATATGAAGAGCCATAATTTGTGTTTGTTGTTAACTGCACATCTATTGGAAGATATGTTGATAAATCATCTAATAATAAATTTCTTTGGTCTTGAAGTTCTAAAGCTGGCTGACCTAGAATTTGGCTGTTTTTTATAGAAACATTTAATTCTGTTATTGAATTTATAATTGTATTTATATTTGGAATAGTTGCATCTTCCATCTTGCTAACTAAATTATCATAAACATCTTGTATTGCTGAGCCTTTTTCATAAATTTGATTTAGTAAAACTTCCATTGAAGATCTTACAACTGCATCCATATTACCAGTAGAAGAGTTTTGAGTTGTTGCCATAGTTGTTAATTGAGAAATAACATCATTTAAAGCAGCTCTAATTCCTTCAGCATCAGTTTCATCAAATATATTTCCTATATCTTCTAAAACGGCATCAGTTGCATCAGCTGTTCCCACTTTTGCCATTTGATTTCTATATTGCAAATCAAGGTAAGGATCTCTTATTTGAGAAATCCCAACCATTTCTACACCCTGACCAACTCTATTATCATAGGCAGGTGCCCACAAGCCAGTAGATGTAGGTGTTATGCTAAGCACATCTAGTCTTTGTCTTGTATATCCTGTTGTGTTCATATTTGTAAGATTTTGCGCCGCTACATCTATCGCTCTTTGAGTTGCAAGTAATGCACTTTGAGCTGTTGTAAATCCTGTAAAGGTTGAACGAATCATTTTTTTCTCCTTTATTAAACGCTTCTATCGGTTAAAGAGGTTTCAAAAGCTTTTCCTTCATGATTTTTATCATAAATTCTTCCTCTTTTATCTAATTCTTTTTGAATATCTTTTAAATTGATTTTAATAACACTATTTACATTATCATTAATCTGCGTAAACATTTGAATTTCTCTACTTAAAGCCTCAAAAAGTGGTGCTAATTTTTCTTTATCTTCATCGCCTAATTTTTTTAGTATTTCTCTAAAAGAAAGATCTTTAAAACCTAATTCCTCTTGAATTAGTTCTCTTTTTTTATCTAGCCCTTTAATCATTAAAATTAATGATTGCTCTTTTTTCATGCATTCATCAATTGTTGCGGTTCTATTATGACTAGCAGCGTTTAATTTTATAGTAGCAATTGCTGTTAAATCTTGAAAAACTACAATTAAATCTTCGATAATTTTTTGAAATTTTTCCATAAATTTCTCCTCTACTTATAGCCCTAGTATTTTTTTAGCAATCTCTTGAGCGTCAATTACATAGCTATTACTATGAACAGCATTTTTTAATTCTGTTAATTTTTCTTCGCTAGTTGTATTACTTAGCGATGCAATTACTTTAGTAGCTAATTCATCACTAACAATCTTTTCATCTTCTATTTTACTTTGTGAAGAAATGACAATTTCATCAAACTGCCTCCCTTGATTTTTCTTCACAGGAGCTGCTTGATTTTTCATATTTGAAACTATTTTATTTTGCGAATGATTGTATATTTTATCTATTGAAATACTCATACTCATTCCTCCAATTCTTTACTATATATAATATCGACTAAAATATGAAAAAATTAAGTGTTTTCTTCATTATTTTTATTAATTTTATCAATTAAATTATATTTTACATTTTTAACTTTTCTTTTTAAAAAATTAATTTGTTTTTTTATGTAATTTTTAATGCTTATAAAAACTAATTTTATTCTTTTTGCTATTATTCTTGTAAATCTTGATATCCTATAAAACATAAGTAACTTCGGCTTTTTTTCTAAAATCGGATATAATTCTTTCATATATTCAAGTTCTGGAAAAAGCCATTCGCTTAATTGACTTTTTTCTTTTTTATCTTTTATTTTTTCTTCTTTAATATTTAAAGATAAAAGAGTATCTGCAAAACTAGTCCCTTGATTTCCTTTTGTTAATATATATCTTTCAAGGGCTTTATAATCAGAATCTTCCGTCGGAAAAAATGATTTTCCAAACCAGAAATCTAAAAGTTTCACTATATAATCATTAAATTTAAATAATTTTAAAGACTCTAAAGATTTCTTTACAACTACCATATTGATATCTGTGCCTTGCCTTCTTTGAAAATAATATAAGTCTATTAAGCTAGTAAGATTTAAGTTTTTCAAATAGAAATCTTGGGCAATTTTTGAAACAAGCCATATATATGTTTCTTCTACTTCCATTTCATGAATAAACACATTATTACGCTTTATTTTGTACATCGAAATAGGTTTTGCAAAATGTTTTTTTAATTTTTTATCGCTAAAATCAATTTTAGTAACAATTTTAAAAAAAATATCTTCATTTAATTTATAGTATAATTTTTCTGTTTTACTATTCTGTTTTACAAACTGAAAGCCCTGTGATATTAAAATTTCTTGAACCTGACTCTCTTTAGAACTCTCGATAAATATTTCAATAGTGTCGAATGCTCTCATATGCGTTTTTGGATAATATTCTCTAAAAGTATATCCACCTAAAACCATACTATGTATGCGCTTATTATCAAAAGCATCTAAAACTAATTTTAAAACAACTGGAGATTTTTCATCTCTTTGTATGGCAGTTTTATAGCTATTTTCAACATCTTTTTTCCAATCGCCTTTTAAATCTTGCCCTATAATAGCATAAAATAAAAGATTTTGAACACCTAAATTTTCTGCCATTTGATTTATTTGTTTCCATTGAGGATTTAAGTTCCATTTTGGCAATGTTGTTTGATTTATTATCGCTGAAATTGAGCTGATAAAACAAGTTTCTTCATATTTTCTATTACTTCTTTCTATTTTAATCAGCCCCCTTCTTTAAATAATGTAATATTTTAACTTAGTATAACAATAAGTATAAATCCCCTATTAATTTTAGGGGATTTACACTATTACTTATTATAAAAAGATTTTTTACCAGCAATATGCTTGTTGAGTTTTTCATCTTTTTCAATTATCTTTTTTGCAACTAATTTTGACTCTTTAACTATTTTAACGAGCTCTTTTAATTTTTCATCCCTTAAAAGCTCTTCTTGTGATTCATCACCTTTTAAAAAATTTATAAACTTATTAGAATTTAAATTTTTTTCATTATGTGTTAATTTTAATATGGCTTCATCAATTGATTTGCATACTTCAATTTCCTCTGCTCTTTTAACTAACGTTTCTCTAATAAGCGCATTATCATCACTTTTAAAGCTTTTTTCAAGTTCATTTGTGATAGAATTAATTTTTAATAAAGTTTGAAATCTAAGTCGCATTTGGCTACTAATATCCAAAATAAACTGATCTGTCATATCATTTTACCTGCTTCTTTAAAAGAATTTTTCAAATCTTCAACAAGAGGCTTTAATTCAGCAATAACTTCTGCATTTTTTGAAGATTTTATGCGAGATATTTCATATATGAAAAAGTTATACATGTTAGATAATTCAACACTTATAGCATAATTAAAATCTAATGTATGTTTTAAATACATAACTATTTCACTGCATTTATCAATTGATGAATTAAACAATTCTTCATTTTTAATACTAAGAGCTATTTCAGATTTTTTTAGCCTTGTTAAAAGTTCTTCATAAACTAAGTCTAAAAGTTCCTCTTTTGTCATTGAAAGAATAGCTTGCTCTTTATAATTTTGTTGATATGTATTCATAATCTCACATTACCTTTCCATTTTTAGAATTCCATTGAGCTTAAATACGAACTTTGAGAATTCATTTCTGAAATTAAAGTTTCAAGAGCTGTAAACTGTGTTGTGTATCTATCAGTTTCAATTTGAAGAGTGTCTTTTAAGCTTTCTATTTTCTCTTCCATATCTTCAATCATATCTAGCATAGTGTTACTTAATACTGAAGTTGGAGCATATTCACTACCAGCTTTTTCTACTAATAAACCTTTTGTAGCACCTGTCATAGAAGCGTATTTATCCATTGTATCTTTAACTTTTGCCACTAATCCATCAGTTCCAACAGTTGAAGAAGCAGCTTCCCCTGAAAGTAATTCTTTAACATTTTCTGGATCTTCTTTTAGTGCTGATTCAAATGCTGCTTGATCAAAAACAAGTTTTCCATTATCGGCATAGTTCGTTGAAACAGTGATCCCTATTGCTTCAAATTCATCTCTAAATTCTGGAGAAATCATAAATCTTAAATCATCGGCTAAAGAATTTAAAATTGAATCTCCGTATAATAATCCTTTTTTAGCTTCTTCTTCCCATAACTCGATTTCGCCTTCGGACATCTCATTCTTTTCATCTGTTGTTAATGCGTAGTAATCGCTGTCTGGTCTTTCTCTTGCCGCAGTGTAAACATTTGCTAAAATTTCATTGTATTCATCAATAAACTCTTTAACTAATTCTGCTGTTTCTTCTGTATCTATACCAACATCAAATGTAACAGCTTCTTGAGTTGTATCTAAAGCTAGTACAGTTATTCCTTCTTCATTTACAACTTCTGCATATCCAAATTCACCCGATACAGTGATTTCCATTCCATTCGAATTAATAGTATTAGTTCCACGAGTCACTTCAACAACTTCGCCTGAAGCATATTTTAAAGCTATAACTGCATCTTGTCCTTCTTGAACATTTAGTCCACTAGGAGCAAACATTGCATCATATAAAGTTCCTGATAGCTCTATATTTCCTGCTGCACCATCATATTTTGAAACTATTGAAAACTTATCTGTTTCCTCTTGATAAGAAACAGTAACTCCTAATTCATCAATGTCATTTAGTGTATTCATAATTTCAGAAACTGTGCTATCCCAAGTTAAACCGTAGTCCTCTAAATTTATTAATTCACCATCTGCATTTTTAATTGTCATTTCAGCTGAAGTGTCAATACTTGCTCCAGCAATGCCAGATTCAGCTAAAGTTTTTGTCAATGCTAATCTATTAGAAACACCAGTTTCCATTCCTAAAATTCCGTTTTCGCCTAAAAGATTATTAGTTGAACCAGTTAATGTAAGGCTTGAAGTTGGATCAGCTTCACCATTTGGAGTAATAGTTGCAAAGCTTAACTCACCTGCATCAGTAATGCTAACATTAACTCTGCCACTACCAAGCTCATTATTAATTTGCTTTTGAATTTCATCTTTTAAATGCGTTAATGTACTATCTTGTGAGATAGTGCCAAGTGTTATTTCATATTTATTACCATTGTATTCAAATTTAATATTTGCCTCTGAAAAAGCGTCAGCCAAAGTTTGCTCTTTTACTAAATCAGCGTCAGCTTTTGCCGTAATTCCAGCAGTTGTGATTTTATTTCCATCTTCGCCTAAACTTGAAATAGTTTCGCCATCTGCTAAAATACCTAAATCAACTAAAACATCGCCTGTTCCACCAGAAATCCAAACCCCACCACCAGTAGAATCTATGTTTTTCATTACTAATTTTTCACCGTTTGCTGAAAACTCAATAACATCAGCTAAAGTTTGTCCGTTTTTAAGTTCTACATTTTCGGCTGATTTACTAATTAACGCAGCTATTTCTTCTGCTGAATCTATTTCAGAAAGAGGAAGATTGTCTTCATTTTCTATTGTTAAGGTATATGTATCTTCACCATATTTAAAAGTAATAGTATCTCCAACAACTGAGCTAACATTCGCTTCACTTGCCATACTATCTGAAAGAGCTTTTGATGTTATAAGTCCTGAAGTAACTCTAGCTGCACTTGTTGCCATTTCATTTTGCGCAAGGCTTTTAACACCTAAAATTTCAACCGGAGTCATAGTTTCAGATGCACCAGAAACGCTAACATATTTTGAGAATTCACCTATTGCTTCTAAACTATTCATTGCATATAAACTTGATGAAAGTAAATTTGAGCTTGATGAATATGAAGTAAACTTTTGAGTGAAGTTATATATTTCATTTGAAATGCTTTGATAAGCTTCTTGCTCCCATTTTAAAGTTTGTAATTCTCTATTAGCGTTATCTATTTTTAATTGAGTTCCCGCAGTCATTCCTTCTATTAAAGAATCTCTATCCAGACCACTAGCTAAACCGCCGTATCCACTAATTGTACTAGAACTTGTTGATGATAATCCACCTATTGATGTCATAATATCCCCCTTATATTTAAAGTGTCTTACACTAATTTATAACCTTCTAATAATTATATCGACATAAACTAAAAATAGTTAAGTAAAAACTTAGCCTTACTCATTTAATCAAAACCGTCTAAAACTTATAAATTGCTCATATATCTTACGTTAAGATAATAGATATAAAAGAAATTTATAGGTTTTAGGTATTGGCTTTAATAATATTAAAATAGGATTTATAATAAGGCAAAAAGTTAGTAACGCTTTTACTCTTTACAAAAAGCCTTTAACACAGATAGTGAGCCTATTTGTTTATTATTAAGCGTACCTAGATTATATGAGTAAGGCTTAATTATTTATATACTTTTTTAATCTCTATGATGAGGAACATTAGATACTCTCATACATGCTTTTGTTAATTCAACTGCAACTTGCCCTAAATATTTATTTTCGTAATAATTCAGTAGTGGTGATATATTATCAGCATCAGTTACAACGAACTTTGAAGGCAGATTTGTTAATGTTAACGCAACAATATCTGCTTTACATCTTTTACAATCACACATAGCAAAATCGCCCATATATTCATCTAATCTTAATTTAACTATATATTCCATAACACTAACGAGCGCATGGCTATCATCGATAATTGCTTCTCTTTTTGGAACTTCAGATATTGGCGCAACCGTCTTTTCCATGATTGTTTCTTTTAGTTCTTCGTGCATTTCCTTTTTTTCCTTTAAAGTTTTCATGTTATCATTTTCTAATTCTCTTCTTAAGGACTTTTCTATATCATTTTCTGCTTTTTCATTTACTTCACTTTGATTAATAACTGACACATTACTAGAATCATTAACAATAGTTTTACTAGCTTTAAAATTTTCTTGAGTATTTTCAGTTTCAGATTGATCACTTGATAGCAAATTTAAAACCCTATCTGTTTTATTTGTTTTTTTAGCCATATGTTTTTTACCTCAATAAACTACTTTTTAATTAAATCTAAAACTTCTTCAACAAAATCTTTATAATCCTTTGAAGGATTTGATTTTGGCGCATAATCAACAACTGTTATCCCATGTGCGGGAGCTTCTGCTACTGAAACACTTGACCTGATTTTTGTATCAAAAGTTTTTGTGCCAATTTGTTTTGCCACTGCATCTGCCATTTCTTCAACATCTTTTGCTAAATTAGTGTTTTTATTATATCTTGTTAATAAAATACCTAAAACCTTTAAATCTTGATTTAAAGATGATCTAACAGCATCTACTGTATCTTTTAGTTGTATTAATCCTACTAAACTTAATATTTCACTTGCCATTGGTATGATTAAATAATCCGCAGTGGCATAAGCATTAACAGTTAAAATATTTAAAGCTGGCGGTGTGTCTATGATTATAAAATCATATGCCCACTCTATTTCTTTTATTGCATTTTTTAAAAGCAGTCTTCTATCTTCTTTTATTGCAATAGCCTCTGTTTGACTTAATAAAATATTTGAAGTTAAAATATCTCCATAATCATCAGTTCTTTTAATAACTTCTTTTATTTGTTTATCACCTGTTAAAACCTCATAAATACCAAAACCTTCTTCAATATTCACGCCTAAGGAAAAGCCTAAATTACCTTGTGGGTCTAAATCAATAGATAATACTTTTTTGCCTTTTTTAGTTAAAAGTGAAATTAATGCTGAGGTGGTAGTTGTTTTTCCTACCCCACCTTTTTGATTTGTTAAAACAATTTTAATCGCCACTATAATTTACTCCTTAAGTTAATTACCAACAAATTTATCAACAAGACCTATTAGTTTTCCTATTTCTGGTTTTGATAGTTGTCCGTTCGCACCAATTTCCTCACCTTTTTTCTTCATTTCCGCACTTATTAGTGATGAGAAAATCAACACTGGAATTTGTTTGTATAATTTATCATCTTTAATTAATTTTGTTAATCTGTGCCCGTCCATTTGTGGCATTTCTATATCAGTAATAATTAAATCAACATTTTCTTTTAATTCTTCTTCATCTTTAATCTTTGAAAGAGCATCCCATAATTCTTGTCCGTTATTAAACGTTAAAACTTTGTTATATCCTGCCCTTTGTAATGAATCAATTAGCATTTTTCTTAATAAACTTGAATCTTCAGCTATTAAAATCCTTTGCTCTCTTGATACTAATGCAGAAATATTTTCTACTTCTTCAATATCAATAGACGTTTCAGGCGCTATATCTGAAAGAATTTTTTCAAAATCTAATATTATTATTAATTCATCGCCTTTTTTAACTATACCAGTTGTGACACCATCTACATCACTATTTAAAGTGGCATCTGGCTTTTGTATATCTTTCCAAGACATCCTTTGAATATCAATAACAGCGTTAACTCTAAACGCAACATTAATTTGATTAAAAGTTGCAATCATAAATAAATCTCGGGGATTTTTTTCACTAGTTTTACCTGTTAAATAGTATGGAAGGTCTATAACCGTAAAAATATGATCCCTAGGTTTAAAAATCCCTTCAACAGCCTTATGAGAATACGGCACAGGTTTTACTGCTTCCGATATCATAATTTCTCTGATTTTCGCCACATTAATACCATATAATTCACCATTAATTGTAAATTTCATGATTTCAATTTCATTAGTACCTGATTCTAATAATACACTTGTTAATGCCATTTTACAGCCTACCTTTCACTTTATGATTTATTATAATTTAATTTCTGGTGAGCCTATACTTCTTAAAGTAACCTGCCCTGTTTCCACGTCCAAAATCATTGTTCTCGCTGTTTTTCCTCCAACTTGCTCAGCTGAAATTCTTATACCTTCTTTTGCGAGCGCTGATTTAACCGCTTCTATATTATGTTTCCCTACATTTGCAACTGCCGAAGTAGAGTTTGTAGCGAACATTTGAGCACCACCTGCAATTTTACAAATATAATTGCTTTTCACTCCACCCATTATTGAAAGTTTTCTTAGTGTTTCTTTTATTCCTGCATCTGCAAATTTATAAACATTTCCAGATTTATCTCCTTGCGGACATGTTGGGAGCATTATATGAATTAATGCACCTAGCTTTAATCTTACATCATAAATTGTTATCCCAATGCAAGAACCTAGCGCATATGTTACAATACTGCCTTCACCACGAGTGAACTTCATGTCGGCTATATTAACTATTATTTGTTTTCCCACACTATAACCCCAGTTTCTTCATTAACTTATCAACAGATGACACTCCTGATACTAATAATAAGTCTGCGTCATACTCCTTACCATTAAGTTTAAACTCTCCTGTTACAAGCATTAATTTATCTGCTTCATATCCAACTTGTACCATAGCCACATTTAATAAGCCTCCAAGCATATTAATTGAAGCTGCTGGAAATCCCATAGTAATCTCTAACCCTGATAAAGTAGCTAATGAATTAATATATGCAGACATTAATATATTTCCAACTTCTGTTATTGCAGAAAGTGACATCTCATCTAATTCATCATATACACTAGCTTCTTTTTGCATCATCGCCTTTGTAATAGTATTAGCAAAATCTAATCTTAAAATAAACATCATCAAACCATCAAAATCACCGCTAAACTCTGAAAAAACTGCAATAACAGGCTCTTCCGGTTCACCTAGCGAATAGATAGCATCGCTAAAACTTAGAATTTTCACTTCTGGCAGTTTTATACTTACATCTGTTCCTAGCATTGCTGATAAGGAAGTTGCAGCATTTCCTGTTCCAATATTACTAAGCTCTTTTAAAGCATCTCTTTCTATATCGTTTACGTCATCAAATTTTTGAATTTTCTCGCTCATGATAATAATACTACCTTTCTATAAACTATTGGATTTTAATTATTAAAACTTGAATTATTTTTTTAATGAGTTTATAACTTCTTGAACTTCGTCTGAAGTTTGCACCATTTTCATTATATATGAATACGCTCTTGAAGTTTCAATAACATTTGCCATTTCTTGTGCCATATCAACATTAGATTGCTCTAAAGAGCCTCTAATTAGCTGTGCCCTTGGATTTAAAAATGGATCTCCATTTTTTTCAAGTGGCACAAATTCATTTGAACCAACGCTTAGCATTCCGTCTGTATTTTCAAAAGAATATACAGCTGGAAGAACACTTATTACATCTTGTGCATTAGGATCAGTGTCTGCTACTATTGGATTTCTATTTTCATCTAAAACTAATTTTCCTCCATCAGTTGCTAGATAAAACACTCCGTTTTCTCTTTCTGATAAATAAAAATTACCATTTCTAGTATAAGAAATTTCTTCTGAAACTGGATCTTCTAGCATAAAAAATCCATCTCCATTAATTGCAAATGAAATATCGCTTGTTCCAGCTGCATATCCTGCTTGAGAAAAATTAGTGTTTGTATGACTAACTTTTGCTCCTGCACTATATGTTAAATTAGTTAATTCATCTTCTGGAGCTGTCATATTTGCATATATTAAATCCTGGAATACTGCGCTTTTTGTTTTATAGCCATATGTGTTTACATTTGCTATATTATTCGCTATTACATTAAATCTATTTTGCTGTGCACTTACACCGGCAGCAGCTGTATAAAATGAAGCATTCATATTGATAACCTTCCTTTATTTTAAATTAATTTTAAACTAAAACATTTATCTTCCTATGTTATTAACTATTTTAGCAATTAGTTGATCGTACATACTAAAAATTTGAGCTGAGCTTTGAAGAGCTCTTTGAGAAGATAACATTTTTGTCATTTCTTCAATAGAATCAACATTTGAGCCTTCAACAGCACCTTGCTCGATAGTTGCATTAATTTCAGTTGCACCACCGTTTACAGCAGTGAAAGTTCCATTATCACCTTTTACTAGTTGATTTTCGTAATCTTCAAAATCAACAACAGAAATTCTGCCTAAAAGAGTGCTTGTTTGCGAATCAAAAATATGTCCTAAATTATCAACTTTAATATCAGTTGAGTTTAATAGAATTGGAGCTCCATTTGTTCCTAAAACTCTACCAACACCTTGAAGCGCTAAATATCCTTCTTCATCTAAAGAGAAAGATCCGTTTCTAGTGTAAACATTGCCGTCTGCAGTTTGCACTGTGTAAAAACCTTCTGATAAAAGTGCAAAATCTAATGGCAAGCCTGTTGAAACATATGCACCTTGCTCGTAGTTTGTATAGTTTCTATCAGCATAAACTAATCCACTATATCCTCCTACTGCCTCTGAATTAACCATTGATTTTTCATAGCTCATTGAAACTAACTGTTCTTCAAAACTAGAAACTGCCATTTGATCTGATTTATATCCAGGTGTTGAAACATTGCTCATATTTGTACCAATTACATTTAGATTTCTTGTTTGAGTGAGCATCGCCGATGTTAAATTATAATACCCTTGAAACATATTGCCTCCTCCTTTAAGTGTTTTTAACCATATAATCTTTTAATTTTTTTAATGCTTGTGAATGTATTTGTGAAACTCTAGCCTCACTTATTTCTAATATTTTTGCAATATCTTTCATATTGATTTCATCAACATAATAAAGAGATACTACAAGTTGTTCTTTTTCTTTTAATAATTTTATTGCATCAGCTAAAACTCCTTTTAGCTCTTTGATTTCAAGATTTTGTTCTGGATGACTTTCAACTTCACTGCTTTCTATTTGAATTCCAATTCCATTTTCTTTTGTTTGCTCTATTGCCATATCTAAGGAAAGAATTGAAAATAATCCTGATTTTGACATAACCTCATGATATTTTTCTTTTGTTATATCTAATTTTTTTACAACTTCTTCAATAGATGGCTCTTTACCATTATCAATATAATAGGAATTATTAAATGCCATAATATCATTAAAAGTTTTTCTTATACCTCTTGGAATCCAATCTTGCTTTCTTGCAATATCAATTACCATTCCCCTAATTCTTTTTGAAATATAAGTTTCGAATGTTGCGTTTTTATCGACTTCATATTTATCAATACAGCCCATTAAAACGATAACACCTTCGTTAATTATATCTTCTGTCTGCTCAAAACTTACATATACATTTCTCATTTTAAGTGCAATACTCTTCACAACATAAATATATCTTAACGCTATTTCTTGTTTAACATCTAAACGCTTAGTATTTTTATAAAGACAAAACAATTCTTCATTTGAAAATTTATCAAATTGTTTGTTTTTAATACTATCGTTTATCATGTAAACATTACCTCGTTTTCTTTTTTAATATTTCCAATTGCTTGAATTTGAACATTATTTGATATCTCAGTAAATGCCAAAACATACACATTAGGGTAAAATTGTTCTATCATGTTATATAGGTATGGGCGTATAACTTGTGAGGTTAAAATAACTGTTTCGCTAGAAATTTCCTTGAATTTTTTCATACCTTCGCCGATTTGGCTTATAATACTTTGCATAATTTGTGGGTTAACTGCAAGGTAAATACCTTGATCACCTTTTGCCATATTAGAAACGAGCATTTTTTCAAGCTCTGAATCTATTGTCATAACTCGCATTTGACCGCTTTCGCAAAATTGCCTTGTAATAGTTCTTTTTAAAGCAACTCTTATCTTTTCAGTTACTGAAATTAAATCTAATCCTGTTCCTTGTGAATCAGCTATCGTTTCAAGGATTGTTTCCATATCTTTAATTGGAATTCCTTCTTTAACTAAATTTACAAGTATTTTTTGTAAGTTCCCCATAGTTATAAGCTGTGGTACAACCTCCGTTACTAAATCTTCAGCAACTCGTTTTGTATTATCTAATAATTGTGCAACTTCTTGCCTTGAAATTAATTCATATGCATGAGTTTTAACTGTTTCGGAAAGATGTGTTAGCATAACTGATAATGGATCAATAACTGTGTATCCATAAATTTCAGCAAGCTCTTTATTTTCTGGCAATATCCATTTACTTGGAATACCATAAGCTGGCTCAATTGTTTCTATTCCTTCAACTGTTCCTGCTGGTGTAGAAGGCTCCAATGCTAAATAGTGATCTACTAATAATTCACCTTTTGCAACTTCTTCGCCTTTAATTTTTATAACATATTGGTTAGTGTTTAAACTTGATCTATCTCTTAATCTAATAGAAGGAATAACAAGCCCCATTTGCTGTGCATACTGTCTTCTAAAAATAACTATACGATTTATCATCTTACCACCACTAGCTTCATCGACTAGTGGGATTAAGCTATATCCAAATTCCATTTCAATCGGCTCAACACCAATAACAGAATACACATTATTAATATCTCTATAAAATTCTTCTTCGGTAGCTGGAGGAGCTTCTTTTGGAGCTTCGCCTTTTTCTAATATTCTTGCATCTTCTTCCATTTTTTTTGTAACTCTAAGTCCTAAAAATATAAATGCAGCTGCAAGCGCAAACATTGAAAGCATTGGCATTCCTGGAACAAGCCCTAGAATAATTAAAACTCCGCCTGTTATTATAATTGCTCTTGGTTGAGCTAAAAATTGTTTTGAAACATCTTCATTTAAACTTCCCTCAGAAACTGCTCTTGTTACAATCATACCAGTTGAAACTGATATTAATAAAGCTGGAATTTGAGAAACAAGTCCATCGCCGACTGTTGCAATTGAGTAAACTTGCATTGCTTCTTCCATAGGCATACCAAAAGTTATCATACCTATTGCAAATCCACCAATTATATTGATTAATGTGATTATGATAGACATAATCGCATCGCCTTTAACTATCTTTGTAGCACCATCCATAGCACCATAAAAATCTGCTTCTCTTTGTATTTTTTCTCTTCGCATTTTTGCTGTTGCTTCATCAATAAGTCCTGTGCTTAAATCAGCATCTATTGCCATTTGTTTACCTGGCATAGCATCAAGAGTAAATCTTGCTGCAACTTCAGCAACTCTCTCTGCACCTTTTGTGATAACTATAAACTGAACTAAAACTATAATTAAGAATATAATAATACCTACAATTACATTTCCTTGCAAAACAAAGTCACCAAAAGATTTAATAACTTGTCCTGCCTCACCTTGTCTAGTTAAGATATTTCTAGTTGAAGAAATATTTATACCTAGTCTAAAAAGTGTGGTGATTAATAAAAGAGATGGAAAAATTGAAAATTCCAACGGCTCTCTTATATTCATACTTATTAGCAATATAATCATAGATATTGCGATATTAATAATTATCATCACGTCTAACATAAAAGGGTCTAGCGGGATGATAAGTAACAATACAATCATTATAACAACAGCTGAAACTGTATTATTTAAGATATGCTTCATGTATTACCTCATCTTGTTATTAAGTTTATATACATAGGCTAAAACTTCAGCGACCGCTGTATAATGCTCTGATGTAATTTCTCTATTTAATTCGCAGCTTGCATATAATGCTCTTGCTAGCGGAACATTCTCCACTACTGTAACATCATTTTCCTGGGCTACTTGTATTATTCTTAAAGCTAGTGAATCTTGCCCCATAGCCACAACTATCGGTGCAGGGCTTACACCTCTATCATATTTTAAAGCTACAGCATAATGAGTTGGGTTTCTAACTACTACATCAGCAGCAGGAACTGCTTGAATCATTCTGCTTCTAGCTCTTTGTCTTTGTAAATTTTTAATTTTTCCTTTTATTTCTGGGTTACCTTCGGTTTGTTTAAATTCTTCTTTAACTTCTTGCTTTGTCATTTTTAATTTTCTTTCATGATCCCATCTTTGAAATAAATAATCTGCAAACGCAACAAATGTAAAAACTAAAACAACCCTTAACACTAAGTCCATTCCCATATCTGCCATTAATGCAGCAGAAACGCTAATTTCCATATTCATCATTCTAATTACTTGAGGAATATATTCTAAAAGCATTGCATAAACAACATAAACTAAGATAACAATCTTAATCATATTTTTTATAAGCTCTACTAAATTTTTTAAAGAAAATAATTTTTTTAATCCTTCAATTGGATTTAATTTACTCAATTTTGGTTTTAATGATTTCATTGCAAACAAAAATCTTGTTTGCACTCCAGAAAATATTATTACTGCCGCCATGCAAGTTAAAGCTATCGGCAAAACGCAGATAAAAACTGTAAAAAACATATCCCACCCAAGATCTTTTAAAAACTCTTGATTTATTGTAACGTCTGATGCCATTAAAATAAAAAACTTATCAAAAGTTTCGTCTAATTTGGAATACATGCTTGAAAACGACCATGAAATTGATAAAAATGCCAGTAATAAAAAACCTATGTTAGTAACATCTTTACTTTGAAAAATATTACCTTCTTTTCTCTCATCACGCCTTTTCTTGGCGGTGGGTTTTTCAGTTTTTGATTGAGATGACAAGTTTAATCACTTCCTTAATTTAGTAAGAGTAATACATCTTGTATTCTTTGTATCATTATTGTAACTGTATCTGTTAAAAACTCTCCCATTGGAGATATTAAAAACAAAAGTAGTATTAGTCCAATAACTATACGAACTTGAATACTTAAAATAAATAAGTTTATCTGAGAAATAATTCTCATTAATAAACCTATTGCTATTTCAGTTATTAACTCAAACGCTAATAAAGGAAAAGCAAGTTTTATAGCTAATGCCATACATTCTGAAAATATCACAACTATTGGCGTGTATAAATCATTTGAAAAAGCAACTGCACCATAAGGAATTATCTCATAAGATGTAATTAATATTTTAAACAGTGCTAAATGTCCATCTACTGCAAAAAATAACAATAAGTAATAAATTTGTAAAATATTACCTGTTACTGCAACTTGCGATCCAGTTTGCGGATCATATATTGTTGCCATAGATATACCCATTTTAAAATCTATTGCTGTACCGGCATATATAGGCACCATTTCAAAAAAATACATTATTATTGCTATTAAAAATCCGATAGACATTTCTTTTAATATTAAAAAAGCAAACATAATCGAATTTGGAATTTCTGGGGCGCTAATTGTTGCAATTGGAAAGATAATAATTGCTAATAAAACTGTAAGGGCCGTTTTAAACATATTAGGAATATTATTCCTTGACATAATAGGATTAAAAAAAACAAATCCAGACATTCTCGCAATTATTAAACTAAAAAGCAAAAATTCACTCGTTCCTGGAATAAACATACTATTTTATCCCCTAACTATTAATTCTAAAATATGTTTAACAAAATCTTGTAATTCTGTTAGCATCATATTCCCTGTTACCACAAGCATAATTCCAATAACGAATACTTTTGGAACAAATGTTAAAGTTTGCTCATTTATTTGCGTGGCAGCTTGGATAATTGATACAACTACACCAACTCCCATCGCCACTAATAATATTGGTCCTCCTAGCCTTACAGCTAGTAAAAACAGTTCATAAAAAACATCATTTATTTCGCCACTTGTCATAGTTTATACCTCCACTTTTATCAAATTAAAAAGCTTTGCGCTATTGATGAGAAAAGTAACTCCCAGCCATCTAGCGAAACAAAAAGCAAAATTTTAAATGGTATTGATATGGTAGCTGGTGAAAGCATAATCATACCCATAGACATTAATGTACTTGAAACAATAATATCTATTAATAAAAACGGAAGATATAATAATAATCCTGCTGTAAATCCTCTTGCAAGTTCATTTGTCATAAATGAAGGAACAATAACTGTTAATGGTAAATCCATAGGATCAGCTGTTCTTTCAGTTCCTGACATATCAAGATACATATCTAATGTATCCACATTTGTTCTTAAAAGCATAAATTCTTTTATTGGATCTTGGGCTAAATCTAAAGCTTCTTCTTGAGTTATTTCTTGATTTGTATAAGGCTCATATGCAACTGTATTTATTTCTTCAATAACTGGCGACATTATAAACAATGTCAAAAGTAGTGCCATACCAGTGAGCACCATATTAGGTGGTGTTTGCTGCATACCCATTGCCTGTCTTGTAAAAGAAAGGATAATTATGATTCTAACAAACGATGTCATCATTACTACTATTGATGGCAAAACCATTAAAATCGTGAGCATTACTATAATTTCAAGCGTTGGTACTGCCCCTGAATTAATGCTAACTAAAGAGTCGGTCATTTATTAGTATCTCCTTTTTTAAATTTATCTAATATATCTTTAAAATCTAATTTTTCAATAGCTAAAGGTTCAGTTTTTTTAATAACCAAGTCCTCTTGATTTAATTCTTTTAAGATTGTAATTGAATTTTGCGAAGAAGCCATTAAATAATAATTTTGGGCAACTTTTACAATTAGTAGCATTCTATCTTGTCCTACAGATATTCTATCTATCACTTGCATATTAGAAGCTTGATTATTAATCATTGGCACTCTTCCAATATTTTTGGATACAAAATAAGCTAAATATAATATTAATATAACAAGTATTAAACTACCAACACCTGAAACAATCGCTTCAAACATAATTATTTTATCCTTCTTCTGTTTCTGAAATTATCTCTGTTATTCTTATAGCAAAGCTATCATCAACAACTACTACATCGCCATGTGCTATACATCTGCCATTTACAAATAAATCAACCTGCTCGCCTGCTAGTTTATCTAAAACAACTAAAGAACCTTTATTTAATTCTAAAATATCTTTAACTAATTTTTTTGTTCTACCAATTTCAACGCTAACTTCAACTGGAACTCCCATTACTAAATCAAGATTTGCATCTTCAACTATTGCTCCATCACCAAGATTTAAATTAGGTTGTGGTATTGGATTAACTTTTATTTTTTTATTCCCTTGTGAGTTTTGAAGAGCCGCTTGTGTGAGCATCATTTGTTGTTGCATTAATTGAGTCATTTGAGTTAATGTTTGATTTAATTGATCATTCATTACTGGTGTTTGCACTGGTGCTACAACTGGCGCTGCTGTTTGCACTGGTGCTGCAACTGGCGCTGCTGTTTGCACTGGTGCTGCTGTTTGCACTGGAGCCTCAACTGGAGCTGCTGTTTGCACTGGTGCCTCAACTGGCGTTGGTGTAGCTGTTTGAGTTTCTTGTGGTGACATTTCTTCAGAAACTTCTATTCCTGATTCTTTAAAGAATCCATGTACTATTGATTTTACTAATTCTAATGGAAGCATATTAATAAATTCACTACTAACCTTATCACCAATGCTAAGTGTAAAGTTAATTTCAACCATTAATTCTTGTCCTGAAAAATATTTTTCTTTAAATAGTTCAGAATCATCAATTTCAAAAACAACAGGAGTTGTAATATCAACTGTTTTTGCTAGCATTTCTGCCATTGCAGTTGATGAAGCTCCCATCATTTGATTCATAACTTCGCCAATAGCACTAGTTGAAATTTCATCTAGTTCAAAATCAGCTTCATATTCGTAGCCTAAAAGCATACTAATAATAATGCCAACGTCTGAACGTTTTAGCACCATTACATTACTTCCCGTTAGTCCTTCTTGATAGGCGATTTCAACACCTACTGCTGGCTCTAATTGAGAAAACTCAAAAGAGTCTTTTTGTCGTACTCGTACTTTAGGCGATGTTATATCAACACGACTACTTAGCATTGTAGAAATTGCTGTTGCAGCAGATCCTAAACTTATATTAAGTATCTCGCCTATAGCATCAATTTCCATTGAAGTCAAATTATTCACATCCATTTATTTATCTCTCTTTCCAGCAAACTATATTTTTTATTATTTCCCGATTTCAAGTGCCTTTTGTGCCATTGAGTGCATAGAGTTAAATGCAGTTACATTAGCCTCATATGATCTGTATGCAGCCATTGCATCAGTTGTTTCTTTTACTAAATCAATGTTTGGCATAAAAACATATCCATCTTCATTGGCATCTGGGTGACTTGGATTATAAACTGGTGTAAGCTCTGTTTCATCTTCTATAATTTCTGAAACTACAACACCTGCACTTTTTGTGCCATCTAAATCCATTTTCCCAGAAAGAATTGATTGGAAATCGCCCTCAACACTTTCTAAAACTACCATTTTTCTTTGATATGGAGTTCCATCTTCTGTTCTTGTTGTTTCAATATTTGCAATATTTTCTGAGGCTATATCTAATCTTAGTCTTTGCGCTGTCATTCCTGACGCGCTAATATTTAGTGAACTTAAAAAAGCCATATGAGTATTCCTTTCTTTTAAACTTTAATATAAATAAATTATACTAAAGCTAATAAATCCATCACTCAAAAAATTATAAACTAAAAATAATTTTAGCCTAAAATTTTCCCTACAGCTTCAATAATTCTTTCTGCTTTAAAAGGCTTTACAATAAAATCTTTTGCTCCTGATTTTATTGCATCAATTACCATTGATTCCTGCCCCATTGCAGAACACATAATAATTTGTGCTGCTGGATCGATTTCTTTGATTTCTTTTAATGCTTCTAAACCATTTTTATTAGGCATTGTGATATCCATAATAACAAGGTTTGGAGATTCTGCTTTAAATTGTTCAACTGCGATTGCACCATCTGCCGCTTCAACTAAATCTGTGTATCCACCTTTAGTTAAAGTGTCTTTGATCATCATTCTCATAAATGCTGCGTCATCAACTATTAATATTTTTGCCATTTTCGTTACCTACCTTTTTTATAAAATATAATTAATTAAAACTATTCAGCTTCTGCTTCTTCAGATAGCTTTCTTTCAATTTGAATTGCGGAACTTTTATTATAAACACCTAATTTACCTTCAAACCACGGTTGCCCTTCAACACATAGCGTTACCTCTGAGTCTTTTGGTTTTGATAAATCAATAACATCGCCAACTTGTAGGTTATATACTTCTTGTAAATCAAGAGTTGCACCACCTAAAACAGCGCTAACTTCAAGAGTGCTTTTATGTAAGGTTTTCATAATTCTTTCACTCGTGGATAGATATTCTTCTTCATCTACACCACTACTGAACTTCTTGCTATCCATATCACTGAATATTGAAGCTACTATATTACCTGGTATACAAATAGTTAAACTACCATTAACATCACCCATTTTTAAACTAAGGATAATTATTATAACAGCCTCATCTAAACTGATATCCTGAAACATCATCGGATTTTCTTCAAGTGTAATATTATCAGTTTCAAGTGTTATATAATTTTGCCATGTTGAGGAGGTAGTTGAAATAAAGTTTGCCATTATTTTTTCATAAATAGCAAGTTCTATTTCTGTGTATTTGTAAGAGTAATCAATCGATGAAAAATCTTCATCGCTTCCACCTAGCATTCTATCAACCATATTTACCATTATTCCAGGGTTCACATGATATATCATAGGTAAATATTTATTTTCACCTTGAATTCTTGTATCAACTGTTGTGATTACATCATTTTCATCAAGCATATTATTAAATTCAAAATATCTTTGCTCTTCAACTAAAGATATCTCAACTTCAACAACTGTTCTTAAAAGGCCGTTTAATCTTAAGGATAAAAGCCTTGCGTAGTTATCATAAATATTTGATAACAATCTCAGTCTATCTTTTGTAAATTTCTTTGGACTATTAAAGTCGTACTTTCGCCAATTTTGATTTTTTTCTTGCACTTCTTCTTTTTTTGATTCCTCTTTTGGAGTTGGATCATTCATATTATTCAAAAGTGCGTCTATCTGACTTTGGCTTAATATTTCAGCCATTTAATCACCTCTATTACATAAATTTTATTTTTTATACATTCTAAGCATCTGGATTCACTTCATAATTATAAACTTCGCTATAATATTCATCTAAAGCTTGTTCAACTGCGCCATCTTTTGTAATAATCATTTCAACACGCCTATTCCTCGCTCTACCCTCTGGAGTTTCGAATGTATCAATAGGATGAAACTGACCATATCCTGTATCAACTAATTTTGCTGGATCTACTATATTTTTTTCTTGCAGATAAACTACAACAACTGCAGCTCTAGTAGCTGAGAGGACTCTATCTGTGTAAACATTGTTTGGAACGGTAGCTGAAGCTTGTGAAGTGTGTCCTAATACGTGAATTTGTTGAATTGCATCTGATGCAGGTGCAATCGCTGTTGCAAATTCATCTAATAGTGCTTGCCCAGCTGGGAGCAAAACAGAGGAATCTCCGTTAAAAAACACACTATCATTAAAGGTTATAAATTGGTAGCCATCACCTAATGTAATTTGTACATCTGAAGTTTCTTGATATTGATTTGCAACTTCAACAAGGTTATGATATAGTTCTTCAAATTGTGCATCAGTCGAGCCTTTCAAAGGATCTTCGCCTTCTTCAAAACTAGAGTCATCAGTTACAATCTGTGAAAATTCATCGACAGCGTCTGGATTTAAACTTTTAACAAGATTCATATATTTTGTTTCATCAACAGTTGATATTGAATAAAGTAAAACGAAAAAGCAAAATAGTAGTGTAACTAAATCGCCATATGTACCCATCCAGTCAGCGCCACCTTCAGCAGCTTTTTTCTTTCTTTGCACAGCTTATCCCCTTTCCAATATAAATTATAAATAATTTATATTAATGTTTTATTTTTATTATGTAACTTTAATAATTATTTTTTCTTGCCTTTTTTACCACCAGCATCTCCGCCGCCTTCGCCTTCACTAGAAAGCAATCTTAATTTTGTTTTTTGCGGTAGCATTGATGATAATTTTTCTTTTAGGTTTTTTGGGTTTTCTCCTGATTGGATTCCCATAACACCCTCAACAATAATTTGTCTATAAAGAATTTCTTCTTCATTTCTTATTCTTAATTTTTTTGCTATAGGCATAAATATCAAGTTTGCTAAAATACAACCATAGAAAGTTGTAACCATAGCAATAGACATTGATGAGCCTAAATCACTAGAAGAACCTGCTGAAAGGTCCATACTAGCTAGCATATTAATAAGACCAACAAGTGTTCCTATCATACCAAAAGCAGGACCAAAGGCTGCCGCCTTATCATAAATCCCCGCTTCTTCATCATGCCTTGCGTCCATAAATGCAATTTCGCTTTCAAGCATACTTCTAACTTTTTCTGCCTCTGTTGCATCTACAACTAACATAATGCCAGTTTTAAAAAATAAATCTTCAAGTTCATTTGCCTTTTCTTCTAATGCTAAAAGACCATTTTTTCTTGCTATTTGAGCAAATTCAACTAAAGATTCAATAACTGGTTCTGGCTCAAAATCTTTACCTTTTAATAACTTTGGAAAGTGTTTTGCTGTGTTCATTAACGTTGGAAGTGGATAAGATGCTATAACTGCAGCTAATGTACCCCCAACAACTATCATAATACTTGCAGGATCAAAGAAGTTCATTACATCGCCACTTAATAGTATTGAAACTACAATAAGAACTGCACCAAGAACTATACCAAAAATTGTTGTAATATCCATTTATTATCCCTCCAGTTTTTGCACAAGATTACCGCAACTTCTTTTGTATTGAATAATCTTTTGAATTATTATGTCTTTACTTTCTTCTACAATATGATATCGCCCGTTAACCATAATAATTTTTGATTCCGGGATAATTTCAATGTATTCCATTTGATCTGGATTTATTAGTATAATTTCTCCATTTAATTTTGTTAACTCAATCACAATTTATCACCTTTCCTTTATAGCGGCAAATACTACTTTGCCGCTATATTATTATTACTTAGGTAAAATTATCGTTTCATATTAACTAAAACTTCTAGCATTTCATCTGTTACTGTGATAATTTTACTGTTTGCTTGATAACCTCTTTGTGTTGTTATCATATCTGCCATATCTGTTGCTAAATCTACGTTCGATTGTTCTAAGTAACCACTTAGAATTTGCCCAACTGCACCACCTGGTGCTAAAGCTACAACTTGACCTGCGTTTCCGCCGATTTCATATAAGTAGCCTGAAGATTGCTCTAAACCTGCTGGATTTTCAACTGAAGCTAAAGCAACTTGACCAATTACAATTGTTGAAGAAGTGTCTATTGTTACACCAGTTATTATACCATCAAGGCCTATTTTAATTTGGCTTAATTGATATCTTTCACCAGGTGCTGTAATTGTTGGCGGAGTTGTTGAATTATCATAAGTAGGTTCTACTTCCCATGGCACTTGAAGTGCGTGTAACGTTTCATCATCCATAACAGTAGGCTCATCCGTATCATCAGCTGTTGGATTAAAGCCATAAACATAGTTACCTTGATTATCAACTAAGTATCCATTATCATCAAGTGTTAAAACGCCAACTCTTGATAATTGTAGAGCTGATCCATCTAGTTCTTCAAAATTAACACCAGCAGATACCATTGGTCCTACTATAAAAAATCCTGTACCATTAATCATAAAATCTGATGCAGAACCTGTGTAAGCTCTACCACCTTGTGTGTAGTTTGTTGAAATTGATCCTAGGTTTACACCGTAGCCTAGCTGTGAGGCATTAACACCACCAGTTTGGTTTTCGGCATCATTACCACCTGTTGAATTTACAACATTTTGATAAAGAGCATCTTGGAAGTTTGCACTTCTTGATTTGTAGCCCCATGTGTTTACATTTGCGATGTTATTAGAAATAACGTCCATTTTTGATTGGTGTGTACGCAATCCAGCGATTGCAGCAAACATTGATTTAACCATTATAAGTTCCTTTCTTTTATTATAGAACTTCGTGAATTAATCTTAAATTAAATCATTCGGATTTAATTTAAAGCCCCCATAACGGTCCAGCTTATAAAATAATTGCACTGTCTATATTTGTAAAAATGTTATTTTTCATTTCAGCCTGATTCATAGTTGTTACCACCATATTGTTTGGAACATTAACTATAAACGCTGATTCTGGACTGATTATAACCACGTCTTTTGCACCCTTACTTCTAGCTTTTTCAACAGCAGCATTTAAATCATTTTGAAGATTTTGATTTACATCAATTCCTCTTTCATTCATTCTATTAATTGCATGCTTTGAAAATTGCAATGAAGAAGATTCTAATTCTTTATTTAGGATATCTGTAAAGCTTAATTCTTGAGTATTAACTCCATTTACAGTATCACTTTTTGAATTTATTAATGATTTCACACTTTGTGTTTGCAATTGATGTGCGAGCATTAAATCATTAATATTTTTTAGTGAGTCTATTGCCATAGATAACTCCTTTCACTTATTTTAAGGAGTTATAGTTGTTTTAAGGTGTAGTGTCTGTTTCTGTTTCTGTGCTTGTGTCTGTGTCTGTACTAGTATCTACATCTATATCAGTATCTACGTCTGTATCTGTATCTACATCTGTATCAGTACCTGTATCAGTGTCTGTTTCGCCATCAATTTCTGGAACACTACCAATGCCCATAACTTGGCTAACACTATACTGTTTTCCATTAACTACTATTGTTGGATAAGAGCCTAAACTCACTCCTTCAACAACGCCTTTAACAGTTCCTAAATATGCGCCTGTTTCGTCGTCTACCTCTGCAACTGTAACTTCTTGTCCCATTAGCGATGTCGCATAACTTGTTAAGTTTGAATATGTTAATTCTTGAATTGCTGCCACCATATCCATCGTTGCGTCCATCATTTCCATTTGTGCCATTTGTGCTATCATTTCACTACTATCCATTGGATTATCTGCATCTTGATATCTTAATTGAGCAGCTAAAAGCTCATAGAAATCTTGCATTTCCAATGTGCTTGAGGATGTTGCCGTGCCCGTTAGAGTAGAAACATAGTCTGCACTAGTAACACCTGTAAATTGTATATTGCTCATAGTGTTCTCCTTTACAAATCCATAAGTCCTAGCCTTAAATACTGCAAGAACTCTTGTGAATTTTCAGTTTCATTTTTGTTTTGGTCTTCGTTTTGCTGATTTTGCCCATTATTATTATCGTGATGTTCGCTTTGATTATCAAGATAATCACTTTTTGGACTTTCAAGAATAACTTGAGTTTCTTGTCCGGTTTTGTTTTGAAGTATTAAAGCTAAATCATCTGCACCTCTTTGCACAGCATCTAAAGCTTTTAAATCACTACAAATAATCGAAACAATGCTTTTACCATCTTCAAAACTTGCCTTAATTGTTAATAAGCCTAAATTTTCTGGGTTTAACTGAATTACAAAATCAGTTTTTCCATTTGCAACATTATCTGCTATTAAATTATTAATTTCATTAACATATTCAGGGCTCATCGCTTGATTAACTACTGAAGATTTATTTACTAAAACTTCATTTACCACGCTAGCATTTTGAGTGTTTTGTGGTGTTATAACTTGAATTTCACTATCTTGCGTTTTTAAATTAGATTTTAAATCAGTTTTACTAGATTTTCCTTCGCTTATTAATGAACTTATTTTATCCATTAATTCTTTTGGAATTTCCGCAGTGGTTTTTAAAAGATTTACATCTAAAATTTTGATTTCTGATTGTGAGTTTTCATTTGCGGATGCTATTTCTATAAGATTTAAATTCGTTTGATTTTCTTCAGTTGATACTAATAATACATTTTCAGAATTCACTGCTTTTTCACCTTGATTTTTAATATTATTTAGTATTTCTTGAATATTTGGCATTAATAAAATTGCCGAATTTTCTAAATTTAATTCATTTTCACCCTCAGTGTTATCTTGCTTTTTAGGCTCATCTTTTTTTGCTTCACTAGCTTTTTGCTCTGTTTTTAAAACTTCACTGAAATCTTTTTCGTTTTGGCTTGTGTCTTTAACATTTGAAGTAGTTTTCGAAGTGGTTTGAGATAAGGTTTGCACGATATTCACTTGCATATCTTGTCCTCCTTTCTTTATTACTATTTATAGTTATCTAAAATTAGAAACCTAATTTTAGCTACTAACTGAATCATTCATAAATTTTGAAGTTGCTACAAATTCTTCTATAAAAGTCTCTTCTTTTTTTAAAATTTCTTTATTATACTCATCTATTTTTTTCTCTTTGAGTTTTGTAATAGTTTTTGTTTCTTTTTGAGCTTCTATAACTTCATCTCTTTTCTTGTCTTCTTTAATTTTAAGCGATTGTATAATTTGATTTTGCCTTTTAATTTTATAAGTTGTATTTAATAAATACCCCTCATAAAAATTAATTGTAAGTATTGTGCATCCAGAAGCTTTTTCTTCTTCAAATTTTAAAGAGTACATTCTATGCTCTTCTTCTAATGTTTGAAGCTTTTTTTCTTCATTTTGAACTGTTTGTATAATTTCAGCAAGCTCAATTTTTAAGTTTTCTTCTATCTGCTCTTTATAAGTTAACACTTTATCCAAAGAAAAGTTAAATTTTTTCATCTGCACCCCACCCTATATTATATATATAAATACATTAATTATATAAATTAATTATTTAATATGCTTTGCATCTCTCTTAAAACATCTTCTTTTGAAACATTTTCTTCTATATTCTGTTTTAAAAATGAATTAACTTTATCTATTTTACTAATTGCATGTGAGAGTTTTGGATTTGTGCCTTCTTTAAATGCTCCTATTGAAATAAGATCCTCGTTTTGAAAGTAAATGCTAGTTATATCCCTTATTTTTGAAGCTAAATCTTGATGCTCCTCTGAGGCGATATTCACCATTACACGAGATATACTTGCATTTATGTCTATTGCCGGAAAATGATTTGCGTTTGCAAGTTTTCTACTTAAAACTATATGTCCATCTAATATACCACGAGCAGTATCTGAAATTGGCTCATTTGTATCATCACCTTCAACTAAAACTGTGTAAATTCCAGTTATAGAACCATTTTGAAAGTTCCCTGAACGTTCTAAAAGTTTTGGGAATTCCGCATATATTGATGGTGTATATCCTCTAGCTACTGGCGGTTCACCCGTTGCAAGACCGATTTCTCTTTGCGCCATTGCAAACCTTGTTAATGAATCCATCATAAGTAAAACATCTTTGCCTTGGTCTTTAAAATATTCTGCAATAGTTGTAGCCACCATTGGGCATTTCATTCTCAGCATAGCAGGTTGATCAGAAGTTGCCACAACGAGTATTGTTTTTTTCATACCCTCTGGCCCTAAATCTTTTTCAACAAATTCTCTAACTTCTCTGCCACGCTCGCCCACAAGTGCTATAACATTTATATCTGCTTTAACATTTCTTGCAATCATTCCAAGAAGTGTACTTTTACCAACACCACTTCCTGAAAAAATCCCAATTCTCTGCCCTTTTCCAACTGTGTTAAGCCCGTCTATTGCTCTTATTCCTAAATGCAATTCCTCTCTTATAGGAGGCCTATCTAAGGGATTAATTTTAGGATTTTCAACATAGCAATATTCTTTTGTTCTAATTTCGCCTTTGCCATCAATAGGATTTCCTAAAGCGTCTATTATTCTGCCTTGTAAAGCGTTTCCAACAGGAATTCTTAATCTTTTTTTTGTGTTTCTAACAAAGCTATCTGTTCCAATTCCTGGCGTATCTTCATATGCCATTAACTGCACTTTATCTCCATTAAATCCAACTACTTCTGCTGGCACTTGCTTTTTTTCTTTATCATTATAAATAAGAACTAAATCTCCAATATTAGCCCCTGCCCCAGAAGCCGTCATCGACATCCCAGTGATGTTTTCAATTTTCCCTATATAACTTGTTGTTTCTGATTTTAAAATCAAATCTTTTAAATCTTTCAACCTTAGAAAACACCCCTCTTTTATTAATTTGAACCTTTTATTATATCTCTAATATTATCAACTTGAGTTTTTACACTGATATCCATTGTTCCATTTGGAGTTTCTATAATACATGTCCCATCTTCATCGGCTTGCATTATAATTACTTTTACATTATCGGCAAGTCTTGAAAGTTTTTCTAAAAATTCTGCATCGCCTTTAATATTAACAGCTTCATCTGTATGACCTATGTAAATTTTAGCCCAAGAAGATTTTTTCATTTTTTCTGTTGCTTCAAGAATCATCTTTTCGATAATGTCTTTTGAAGATTTAAAGCTCGTTAAAGCTATTTTTTCTCCTATTGATATAGAAATTTCTTTTAATTCTTCAATATGTTTTTCTAAAATTCTATCTTTTTCTATATCAAGGAGTTTTATCTCTCTTGCAACATTATATTTTAATTCATCAACTTCGCTTCTAACTTCTACTTTAGCTCTTTCATAAGCATCTTTTTTACCTTGCTTAAAGCCGTCTTGTTTTCCTGAATCAAAGCCTACACTATACGCTTTTGCTTTGATGCTTTCAGCTTCATCTTTTGCACTTTGAGTTATTGCAAGAGCTTCTTCTTTTGCTTTATTTAAAATCTCAACTTCTTTCATTTGAGTTTTTACCATAAGAGATAACACTTCATTTTCTTCTGTTTTATCTTGACTAGAATTGTTTTGAATATCTAAAATTTCTTGAAATTCTTGATTTTCTTCATCTACACTAAGTATTTCATCTTGTGTATCTTCATTTTCATCTAATTCTAAATCAACTTTTTCAAATTCAAAAGTTTTTTCTTGATTGTCTTTACTTATATCTTCATCAAAGTTAGTTGCAAAGTTTATAAATGATTTAAAAGAATCTGTTTTATTCTCACTATTAGAATCTTTTTTAATTATCCTAGACAATTATATCATCCTTCCCGCCTTTACCTATAATCAATTCGCCTTCTTCGTCTAGTTTTCTTATAATTCCAACAATTTTTTGTTGTGCTGCTTCAACATCACGAAGTTTTAAATTGAAAGTAATTTCTAAATCTGATTGAACTGTTTCTGCTTGCCTTGAAGACATATTTGCAAAGAATGTGTTCATCATATCTTGGCTTGCATTTTTCAGTGCATAAACGATGTCTTTAATATCACATTCTCTAATGAATCTTTGAATAGAATGAGCGTCCATTTCAAGGATATCTTCAAATATAAACATTCTTTTTCTGATTTCTTCTGCAAGAATTGGATTTTCTTTTTCCATTTCATCAAAGATATATTTTTCATTGCTTCTATCCATATTGTTCATAACATCTGCTATATAATCTATACCGCCAACTGTTGTAAAGTCGGTAGAAACAATGCTATCAAATTTCTTAACTAGCTGATTTTCAACAATCTTAATTACATCTGGAGATGCACTATCCATAGTTGCAATACTTTCAACAACCTTAATTCTTTTTTCATCTGGAAGTTCTGCTATTAAAGCTGCAGCTTGAGAAGGATCGCAATAAGAAAGAATTAACGCAACAGCCTGAGGTCTTTCTCTTTGAATAACTGAGAATATACTCTTTGTATCCATCTTTGAAATAAAATCAAATGAACGTTTTTCTAAATGCCTTGTCATTTTCTTTAAAAGCTCTGCTGCAGTTACTGCTCCGTATGTTTTCTCTAAAACCTGTCTTGCATAATCAAGACCACCTTCAGTTACCACTTTTTGAGTTAAACAAGAAGTATAAAATTCATCTAGTATAAGCGCTGTTTCATCTGCTGAAACAAAGCCTAATCTCGTTACTTCTAATGTTAATTTTTCAACTTCTTCTTCTGATAAATATTTATAAACTCTTGAGGCATTTTCAGCGCCTAGTGCAGCTACAACGGTAGCCGCTCTTTGCGAGGAGCTTAAATGATCAATAGTTACTTTGGGTTTTTCTGGCGCGACTTCTACTTCTTCTATTTCCGGCTCTTCTTGAGCTTTTTTAGATTTTTTCTTTTCTGCCATATCTTCAAAACTTCCTTTCGCATAATTTTACAAGTGTAATTTATTCATTACTATCCATTTAGCCAGCTTTTAATCATTTGAGCAGATATTTCTGGATTTTCTTCTGCAAACTCTCTTATGCTTTGACGAACTTCATTACTTTTCTCATTTTGTAAATTAAATTCTTCAATTTGCATTGCTTTTTCTTGTTCTAAAGAAAGCTCTAACGAAACTTTCTCTGCTTCTAATGCTGCTGCAGCTTCTGCTAATCTTACTTTTTTCTTTTTGTTTGAAGATAATATTGTTAAGATTAATAATAATATTATAAAGAATGCCGCTGCTGCTATAATTAATAATTGAGTAGTGGTTAGTGAAGAGAATAAAGCATCAATTCCTGTTGGAACGAATCCTGAGTCACCATCATAGAATGGAGCTGAAACAACAGTTATTCTTTCTTGTCTTTCTAAAGAATCAATACCTGCCGCATTTCCAACTAAAGCTAACAAGTCAGTTTGATTTAAATCAGCTGGTGCACTGCTACTATTTAAAGAAACAGCTACTCTTATATCTTCTAAAACATTATGAGAAACTTCTTTTTGCTCTGTCGTTTGGTTAACTAGATAATCTCTTATATAAGCTTCATTATATCCAGTTATCTCACCATCTTCACCAATATTATATTGAGGAATTTCTGCATTAGCCTCAGCTCCTGCAACCCCTCCAACTAATCCTTCACCATTTAAACTTACTTCTCCGGATTCATTAGATAGAATTCCTTTTCCATCTTCTTCAATAAGTCCGTCAGGAACAGTGTATGTAATGCTTTCACTTATGCCTTTATCTTGATTTAAAACACCTGTAACAGATACTCTAACATTATCCTCGCCATAAAATTGACTTAAAAGATTAACAATACTAGCTTCCAATTCATTTTCCATTGCTCTTCTTTCAGCTTGAGCATCTTCGGAATTTGATGAAGAACTACTACCATTTTCTGAAAGTTCAATGCCGCTTCCATCTACAACCACAACCTTATCCATTTCAAGCCCTTGAACACTAGCCGAAACTAATCTTTGTATTCCTTCAACTTGATCATCAGATAGTCTTGCACCTTGCATTAATTCAACAACTACTGAAGCACTAGATGTGTTTTGAGATGTATCGTCTTGAAGCACATATTTATTATCTTCTGAAAGACTAATATTAACAACTGCATTTTTCACGCCCTCAAACAATCCAATAGTTGCTTCTATTTTTTGTTCTTGAGCAATTCTTTTGTATTCATCTTCTTGTGAAGAAGTTGTCATACCACCAGCGTTTTCAAGATATGTTTCGTATGCAAAACCGCTACTAGGGTAGCCTTCAATTACTAAAGTTGCCCTTGTTTGATCTGCTATATCTTTTGGAACTAAAATATCTCCAGCAGCAGTGTGCTGATATTCAATCCCATCGCTTTGCAGTCTTGCCGTTATATTTGCAGCTTCTTGTTCTGGAACTGCACTAAATAAAACGTCATATGAGCTAGCGTTTAAAAAATACGCTGCTGCGATAGCTAAAGCCACTATCACCACTGCGGCAATTCCAACTCTTTGCACATTCTTCTTATCGTATTTTGAATACAGATTTTTAATCTGCACTTTAATTTGTTCTATCTTATTTTTAACCCATTCCAATGTAGTACTTCCTTCGATTTTTATTTTTAAATTCTATTCTTAAAAAATTTCGAGCTATAAACTTGTTCTCATCAATTCATTGTATGCTTCTAAAGCACTATTTCTAATTTGCACTAATAAATCAACAGAAAGCTGTGCGTTCGCCGCAGCTATTGTAACGTTGTGTGGATCATCAATCTCACCAGTTGCAAGTAGGTATTGCTGTATATCAAGTTCTGCTTGTGTTGTTTTAACACTTTGTACTGCATTTTCAAATATATTAGTAAAACTATTACTAGTTTCGGTTGTCCCTAGTAAGTTTTGATTTTGTTCTTGTAGTGTTTCTATCCTTTGTAAAGGCATTATAAATTGTGTACTCATATCCATTTTATTGTCTCCTCATTTTAAAACATAAAAATTTCTAGCGGCTACCGTTTTATTGTCCTTTAATCGCTGTGCTTAATCTTGCAATATCACTATTTAACGCTGATAAAGCATAACTATATTGCTGCTCCGTTTTTGCAAGTTCAATCATTTCAACTTCCAAGTTGACATTGTTTTCATCAATTCTAAGCCCATCATTCACTGTGGTAGAAACTTTTAGAATATCAGTTTGCGATAACACGTTTTGTATGTTCGCATTTTTACCTGTGCTAAGAGCTGCGTCTAGCTTTTCTTTGAATTCATCTTCAAAGCTTACATACGAAGACTTAAACCCTGGTGTATCTGCGTTTGCTATATTATTTGATGTAACTGACTGCTTTGTCCAAAGATAGTCAAGTGAGGTTTTCATTGTTAAAATTGAATTTCCAAATAAATTAGACATAATTATTACCATTCCTTTCTTTAAGCTTTGTGCTTTTTGCCACACAACTTATTAAGTGGCAAGCTTTCGATAATCCATAATAGAGAAAGCCACAAAACTTTGAGTTTGAAAATTTAGTTTCAAACTTTTCTCTCATTTACAACATTGAGATATTTTTTTAGAATTTTAAATTAATTTGTGCAAAAATATACAATTACATACGCACATTTATATACATATAATTTATTATATCACTCTATGGTATAAATTTCAACAATTTTCGCATATTTTATCGATTTATTTTTTTGTTAATTTTGACTATTTAAAATCTGCTTTTTTTAGTCATTCTATCTAGTTTTTTATGTTAACTTTTTGTTAATTTTTCAATAATTTTACTCTTTGCATATTTTTATTAGTTAAATAAGCCTAACAATTGTCATTTTTAACATTTTTATCCATTAAAAAACGAAAAAAGTGCTATTTTTTTTGTATAAATAATTAATAAATTTTCTACTTGTAAATTATGTGTTAAATAGTATATAATATTTAATATATAAACTATTTTAGGAGAAACTATACTATTATGAATTTATCCTCTTGTAAAAACGCTATTGTATATTCTGATTTTGAAAACTCAGCGTCTTTGTGCGAAGTTTCTGTTTCTGATATAAGAGAAACTCAAGTTACACTAACTGTCACTGACGAATATATCGAAGACCTTGATGCACAGATGCATATAACATTTTTAGATGAAAATTTAGGACTTGTTATATTTAAATGCAATCTTTCAGCGCCTAGGCGTTTTCTTTCTATGTCTGGAGAGTGGCTTAACACTGTTGAATGTGAACTAGTAGAAGTTGTGTCTGCTCTTCAAAGACGTGAAGATTTTAAAATTAAAGTAGATTTACCTGTTTCAGTTGTAATTCCAGCTCATGTTGAAATACCAGAGGACTACACAAACTACAATCAAGAATTTTCGCATAATGTTGTTAAGGGTAGAAGTCTTAATTTATCTGCTGGCGGAATATATTTTTTAGCTGATTTTAAATTCCCTGAAGAATTAGAAACAACAATATACATCACTTTATCTAATAATCAAAAAATCAGGCTTCCAATTTTAATTTTAAGAGTTGAAGAAATTCAAAATTCTAACGACACTGTGTCATATGGCTATGGCTGTAAATATTCTAACATCCCATCAGGAGTTGAATCATCTATACGAAACTTTGTTTTTAAAAAGCAACGTGAAAGTAGAAAATTTTAATAAAAAACGGACTATGTGAATAAAAATCTCATAGTCCGTTTTTAAGTTTTATTAAATTTAAAAAAAATAATTAAATATTATCTTCTTCAAGGTTTTCATCTGTATCTTCTATTATTTCTTCGTCCTGTGTGTTTTCGTTTTTTAAATTTTGAGAAGTTATCGGTGTTTGTTTATTTTGATTATTATAATTCAAAAAGTAAACATATATTCCCACTACAGCCTCATAAACTTCATTTGGAATAGGCGAGCCTAATTCTAATTGAGTTAGAATAGTGGACAAAGAATTATCCTCATAAACTGGAACATTATTTTCCCTTGCTACTTCAACGATTTTTTCAGCTAAATAGCCCATTCCAGAAGCAACAATAACTGGGGCGATATCTTTTTTTTCATTATAACTTAGCGCCACCGCTTTTTTATTTAATATATTATCAAATTGAGACATTAACTGAATTTTTCCTTTCAAATATTTTTGGGAAAGCTGCTGAAATAGGTATTGATTCTTGATTTGTATCAACAAACATTTCTGCAACATTTATACCATATGAAGTAATCATTTTAACTATATCTGCTCTTACTTTTGCAATATCTTCTTCTAAAGCTGAAGGGCAACTAATTTGTATTTTCATATTGTTGTCTTGGTATATAAAAAACACGTCGAAAAAGCCCATTTCTTCTATATCAAATTTCACAAGCCCTTGTATCATTTTACCAACGCCACGCTCTTTATGATCTTTTTGTGCGTCTGGATCTATCCAAGTTTGAGCAAACATTAATTTTCCATCTATATTAAGTGGAAGCATTGAATAGTTTATTGGCATATAAACACTTTCATTTAATAAAACAGCTTGCATTAAATTTTTATAAACTTCTTTTTCATCCTGGCTAGAGTTCATTCCTTCTCTAACAACATCAATAAAGCCTTCTGCCCATCTTTGCTTTTTCTTTGCTTTAACATAATCCGTGTTCTCTAAAACCTGCATTAGCATTGCTGAATCGAAATTTTTAAAGGCTGCTTGCATTCCTTGAAATTTCATCAAGTTTTCAAAAGCTTCTTGCACTCTTTGAGGAAGTCCATTTTCTAATCTTGCAATATAGTTACCAAGTAAGGCAGAATTTTCTCTTAAAAAACCTCTATCATTCATTTTAGAAATATAGGCATTTAAAAAGGGAAGTATATCACTTTTTAATAATTGAGCATTTTCTAATACTCCTTGACTATTTTCTCCTACAACTAAAAGCTGAGCTAATAGTTTATCAAATCCTTCTCGCTGACTTGGAACAAGACCTAGCCTTAAATTGCTTAATAAATTTGTTATATTATTCATCGTGTGCTTATTTTCAGCCATATCGACATATCTTCTTAAAAAATCTAATATACCTGTTTTTAATTCAACCGAATTTGTGTTATCTAATATTTGTTTTAACACCTCAAAAAAAGTTCCACTTAATTTTAAACCTAATCCGCTTTGCTCTTTTAAAAATGATGCTAAATCTTCAGAAGGTACAGACATCATATTTAAAAATTCAGCGATTTTTTGAGCATATCCATCTGAAATCCCAGATTGTGCTAATGTTGCAAATTTTTCAAAAAATATTTTTGCAAAGTCTTCAGTCATGCTATCCATATTAGCAATTTGCGACATAAAATTCCCGTAATTTGTTTCATATTTAAATTTTATATCTGTTTCTTGGCTCGCTGAATCTGTTCTCCCGTCTGGTCTTACGACTTTATCAGGGATAACTTGAGCTTGAACTGACTGATCTATTGGCTTACTAACAGGGTTTCTTTGTTGATTTTGAGCCTCATACCCCGCTAAAGGAGTGGTAACTTTTAAAATATTTGACATTTTATCACCTTTTTGAAAAATTTTTGTTCCATTTATTGATATTTTATATTATAATATAATTATACTTATTTTACCATAAGCAATTTATGGTTGCAATATAATTTTATTTAATAAGAAAAGGTGGTAGGAATCAGATTATGGATAATATTAATGAAACTCTTTTAGCCACGTTCCTTTTTGAAACAAACTCTCTTTTATCTTCACTAGACGATTTGCTATTAAGAGCTGAGCAAGAGGGCGATTTTTCCGTGGACGATGTGAATGAAATTTTTAGAAGTATGCACACTATCAAAGGTGCATCAGCAATGATGGAATTTCAGCCTTTAATGGAGTTATCCCATCATATCGAAGACTTGTTCTTTGAAATTCGTGAAAACGGAACTGGTATTTTTAATGAAAGTCAAAAGAGTGTGTTATTTAATTTACTATTTAAATGCACAGACAGACTAAGGCAAGATGTTGAAAAAGTTGAAGCTAGTGAAAGTTTAATAAATGATATAGAACCACTAATTGAGGAAATCGATAACCTTTTAAATGAAGTAAAAGGCGGTGGTTCTGTTAGTGCTGTTTCTAGCGAAGAAGTTAAATCAAATTCAACCGATCCTAATTTTTCTAGCGACTATCCATTTTATCTTCATATATTATTTGATGAAGATTGTGGAATGGAGAACGTTAGAGCTTTAATTGTTGCGAATGCATTAAGAGAACATTCAATTGATTTAATTATTCATCCAGCAGACATCGATTCAAATTCTGACACTGCAACTTTTATTGCAAGCGAAGGATTTTTTATAGGAATAAAAACTGAAGAAGATGTTGAACTTGGCATTTCTGCTTTAAATTCTATAAGCAATATGCGCTCATATGAAGTTGTGGCAAATCCTGCTTTCTTAGCTCTTCAAGACGAAGCTCCTAATTTAATGGAAACTGCAAAAAAAGAAGAACCTAAAAAAGAAACTGCAAAAAAAGAAGAAGTAAAAAAAGAAGCGCCTAAAAAAGAGACTCCTAAAAAAGCTCCTCCTGCTGGCGATCCTAATGATATTTCAAATCAAATAAAAAATATTAATCAGTCAAAACAAAGCTTAATTAGTGTAAAACTTGATAAATTAGATAATTTAATGGCGATAGTAGGCGAAATTGTTATCACTGAATCTATGGTAGCTGCTTCTCCTGAACTTGAGGGATTAAAATTAGACGCTTTTCTAAAATCTATTCGCTCACTTCGTAAATTAACTGATGATTTACAAGATATAGTTATGTCACTAAGGATGGTTCCTGTTTCTGGAGTATTCCAAAAAATGAACCGTATCGTTAGAGATATGTCTAAAGCTTTAAATAAAGATGTTAAACTAACAATTATCGGCGAAGAAACTGAAGTTGATAAAACAATTGTGGATTCTATTGGCGATCCTATTATGCATATTGTTCGTAATGCAATGGATCACGGCATTGAAAAAGATGTTCAAGATAGAATTGACGCTGGCAAAAATCCTCAGGGCGAAATTATTCTTTCTGCTAAAAACACTGGTAGTGAAGTTATTATCCAAATCGAAAATGATGGTGCTGATATAAACACTGACGCTATTTTAGCAAAAGCTGAAAGAAAAGGACTATTAACTAAAGCTCCTTCTGAATACTCAAATCATGAAATTATAAACTTTTTAACTATGGCTGGTTTTTCAACTAATAGTGAAGTTACAGAATATTCAGGAAGAGGCGTTGGACTAGATGTTGTTAAAAAGAATGTTGAGTCTATTGGTGGTAATGTTACTATCACAAATAATAAAGGTGAAAACTACTGCGTAACTTTAAAAATACCATTAACTCTTGCTATTGTTAGCGGTATGGAAGTTGCTTGTGGACATGATATTTTCACTATTCCAATTAACAATATCCGTCAATCTTTTATCGCAAAAAATGAAGACATTGTTTTAGACGTTGAAAACAATGAATTAATAAATTATATGGGCAATTTCTATCCAATTATAAGATTAAACGACACGTATAATATCAAAGATTCTGCAAAAGATTTAGAAGATGGAATATTAATTTGGCTTGAAAGTGGCTCTTGCTCATACTGTTTATTCGTTGATAAATTAATAGGCGAGCAACAAGTTGTTGTAAAACCTCTACCTTCTTACTTAAATAACTTTGATATAAAACGTTCTGGTATTAGTGGTTGCACAATATTAGGTAATGGTAATATCAGTTTAATTATAGACGCTGAAAGTTTATTCACAGCTTCTAAAACTAAAAAAGATGAAATAGGAGGAGTTTAATATGTCTGATCTTTTTAAAAAACTTGATGAAGAAGAAGAAATTATCGAAAATGAAATTGTTACAGATAGATTCTTAACTTTTATGTCTGATGGATTAGTTTTTGGTATTAACACTTTAAATGTTATCGAAATATTAGCAACATTTGCTATAAGAAGTGTTCCTATGGTTCCAGATTATGTTAAAGGCCTTTTAAATTTAAGAGGACAAGTTCTTCCTATTATCGATATGCGATTAAGAATGAAAAAAGAATTTGTTGAATATGATAGTAACACATGTGTTATTGTTGTTGAACATGAGCAATCTTTAGTAGGGCTTGTAGTTGATAATGTTATCCAAGTTCAAACTATCGATGTTTCAAAAACTTCTCCTATCCCTGTTAAAAATAAACAGGATATAACAAGTTCAATGATAAAACTAGATGATGGCACTGTTGTTTTAATGATCGATTGTGCTGCTTTAATAAGCGGGGTTTAAAAATGCAAAAGCAAGAGTTAAATATAAATGATTTTAATAAATTAAAAGAATTTATAAAAACTAATTACGGAATTAATCTTGAAGGAAAAATTCAATTAGTTTCAAGTAGGCTTACAAACTTTATTATAAGCGAAGGTTTTTCTTCTATCGAGGAGTATATTCAATATGTCACTTCAACTAGTAATAAAGCTGATGTTTCAAAAATGCTAAACCTACTAACAACAAATCACACTTATTTTATGCGTGAATTTTCGCATTTTGAATACTTTAGTAAAACTGTTTTGCCTTATCTTGAAACTCATAATCGTGATAAAGTTCTTTCAATTTGGAGCGCAGGATGCTCTTCTGGAGAAGAACCATACACATTATCTATTTTACTAAAAGAGCATTTTGCAAAAAAAGGCGTGCGCTGGGATACTCGTATTTTAGCTACTGATATTTCTCAAAAAGCTTTAGAAAAAGCGAAAAAAGGGATTTATTCAGCCGAAAGTTTAAATGATATGCCAAAAGAGTGGGTAGAAAAATATTTTATTCCTTCAAAAGATAAAAATTTTTACACTGTTAGCAATGAAATTCGCCAAAATGTTATTTTTAAAACTTTCAATTTAATGGATGCTATTTCTTTTAAAAAGAAATTCGATGTTATTTTTTGCAGAAATGTTATGATTTATTTTGATAAAACTACAAGGGATAATTTAGTAAATAGATTTTATGATGCTACAAACAAAGGTGGATACTTATTTATTGGCAACAGCGAAACAGTTGCACTTGATACCACAAATTATAAATGGGTAATGCCATCTGGCTACAGAAAATTATAGATAAAGGTTGCTATTACAATTATGCAAAACGATACACCAAAGCTCGATTTTAATAATATGATTATAGCAATAGGTGCTTCAACTGGCGGAACAGAAGCTATTTTAAAAATACTAAAAGAACTGCCAAAAGAGATGCCTCCTATTGTTATCACTCAGCACATGCCAAAGGGATTTGTAAGTTTATATGTTCAAAGAATTGATCCAAAATGCAATTTGAAAATAAAACTAGCAGAGCATGGCGAATTTTTATCTCCTGGAGTTGTATATATCGCTCCGGGTGGTGATTTTCATACAAAAATATTGAAAATTGGCCCAAGTTATAAAATTGCACTTATTAATTCTGAAAAAGTTTCAGGACATAAGCCAAGTGTTGATGTTTTGTTTTCGTCTGTGGCAAAATCGGCAAAAAATAATTCTATTGGCGTTATTTTAACAGGTATGGGCTCTGATGGTGCTGCCGGTCTTTTAGAAATTAAACAAGCTGGCGGATACACAATAGGGCAAAACGAAGAATCGTGCATTGTTTATGGAATGCCTATGGTTGCAAAAAAAATGGGCGCTGTTGCAAGGGAAGTTGATTTATCTGTTATTCCAAATTTAATATTATCTTTTTTAAAGAAAAATGTAGAAATAGGCTAATTTTTAGCCTATTTTTTATTTTTTAAAAAAACAACATTTTTTTACTTAAGTTTTCTTTATAAGTGACGATATATTAGTTGAAAGCAAGACACAATGTCTTGCCAAAATTAAAAAAACTAGACACGGATGTTTAGTTATTACAAATTTCATGGAGGAAATTTTTATGCGTATTCAACACAATATCACGGCGTTAAACGCTAACAGAAACCTTACTAACAACAACTCAGCTGTTAGTAAAAGCTTAGAAAAATTATCATCAGGTTACAGAATTAACCGTGCTGGTGACGATGCTGCTGGTCTTGCTATCTCAGAAAAAATGAGAGCTCAAATCACAGGTCTTGAAACAGCTCAAAAGAATGCTCAAGATGGTATTTCTCTAGTACAAACTGCAGAAGGTGCTTTAACTGAAGTTCACTCAATGCTAAACAGAATGGTTGAGCTTGCTACTCAATCAGCTAACGGTACTTATGCAACTGAAGACCGT
>CAYJGG010000012.1:0-15522 GCA_964369915.1 uncultured Oscillospiraceae bacterium
ATGAATTAAGAGAAAGATATCTAAAATTTTACGAAAACAAAAATCACACAAGATTGGATTCGTTTTCACTTGTGCCACAAGAAGACAAAAGTTTATTATTAATAAACTCAGGAATGGCTCCATTAAAAAAATATTTTATGGGGCAGGCAGTTATGCCAAACAACAGAGCAACAACTTGCCAAAAATGTATTAGAACACCTGATATAGAAAGAGTTGGAATAACAGCAAGACACGGAACATTCTTTGAAATGCTAGGAAACTTCTCTTTTGGGGATTATTTTAAACATGAAGCTACAGAGTGGGCATGGGAATTTTTAACTAAAGAGCTTGAAATTCCAAAAGATTTACTTTATATAACTGTATATGAAGAAGATGATGAAGCTTTTGATATCTGGGTTAATGAAAGAGGAATTGATCCAACACATATGAAGCGCATGGGCAAAGAAGAAAATTTCTGGGAAATTGGTTCTGGTCCTTGTGGTCCTTGTAGTGAATTATATTTTGATAGAGGCGAAAAATATGGCTGTGGCAGTGATGATTGCACAGTTGGCTGTGAATGTGATAGATTTATTGAAATATGGAACTTAGTTTTCACTCAATTCGATTCAGACGGAAAAGGAAACTACACTCTTTTAGATAAGCCTAATATCGATACTGGTATGGGGCTTGAAAGATTAGCTTGCATTATGCAAGGCGTTGATAATATGTTTGAAGTTGACACGATTGCAAACGTTATAAAAGAAGTTGAAAAGCTATCAGGTGTAAAATATAAAACTGATGAAAAAACAGATATTTCAGTTAGAGTTATAACAGACCATGTTAGAAGCACTGTGTTTATGATAAGCGATGGCGTTTTACCGAGTAATGAAGGAAGAGGATATGTTTTAAGAAGATTATTAAGACGTGCTTCAAGACACGGCAAAATGATTGGAATTAAAGATTTATTCTTAAATACTCTTTGCGATACAGTTATTAGTGAAAGCAAAGACGCATACCCAGAACTACTAGAAAAACAAGAATACATTAAAAAAGTTATTCTAACAGAAGAAGAAAGATTTTCAAGAACTATAGATCAAGGTATGATGAAATTAAATGCTTTAATTGAAGAAATTGAAGCTAAGGCAACTAGCGAAACTGAAAGAATTTTAATTGGTGCTGAAGCATTTAAATTAAACGACACTTTTGGATTCCCACTTGATTTAACCAGAGAAATTTTAGAAGAACATAATATTAAAGTTGACGTTGAAGGCTTTAAAAAATATTTAAAAGAGCAAGCAGATAGAGCAAGACAGGCTAGAAAAAAAGCTGGCGAAATCTCTTGGAGTGATGATTTGTTCCAAGGTATTGAATTAAATGAAACTGAATTTTTAGGCTATGAAACATTAGAAAGTGAAGCTAAAATATTAGCGCTTGCTATCGATGAAGCTTTTGAAGATGCTATTTCTGTTGATGAAAGTGCTAAAGAAGGCGTTTTAGTTATTTTAGATAAAACTCCTTTTTACGCTCAAGGCGGTGGTCAGGTTGCAGATAGAGGAGTGATAAAAACAGAAAATGCAACGCTGGCAGTTATCGATTGTAAAAAAACAGCAAAAGGCTATTATGTACACACTTGTATCTTAGAAGAAGGGGTTATTAAAACAGGCGATAACGTTGTTGCAAAAGTTGATAAAGCCACTAGAAAAGCAACTGAAAGAAATCATACTTCTGCTCATATTCTGCAAGCTGTTTTACGAAGAATTTTAGGCACACATGTTCACCAATCAGGTTCTGAAGTCGATGAAAACAAAATGAGATTCGATTTTACTCATTTTAACGCTGTTACTAAAGAAGAAATCGAGCAAATTGAAAGAGCTGTAAATGCTGCAATTTTAGTAAATTTAGATGTTAATTACTCTGTAATGAATATTGAAAAAGCTAAAGAAATGGGAGCTATTGCTTTATTTGGTGAAAAATACACAGATGAAGTTAGAGTTTTAAATATCGCAAACGAATCAGTTGAACTTTGTGGTGGTACACATGTTAAAAACACTTCTGAAATTGGGTTATTTAAAATTATTTCAGAGTCAAGTGTTGCAGCAGGTGTAAGAAGAATTGAAGCTGTTACTGGTTCTGGTGTTTTAAGATTAATTAAAAATCAATCAAATCAATTAGAAGAAATCGCTACTGCTGTAAAATCTAATAATATAAATGATGTAACTAATAAAGTTAATCAAACATTAGAAGAATTAAAAGAAACAAAACAAGAACTTGATAAAGCAAAACTTGAAATTGCAAAAGGCAGAGTTGCAGGAGTATTCTCTTCACCTGAGACTGTTTTTGAAACTAAAGTTTACACTGCATTCTTTAGAGGAACTACAAGCGATGCATTAAGACAAATGGGTTTTATTTTAAAAGATAAAGATGAAGAAAGCGTTGTTGTTTTATGTGGCGAAGTTGATGGCAAAGTTACTATTGCTGCAGCTTGTGGTAAAAAATCAATCGAAAGAGGCTTAAAAGCTGGAAATATTGCAAAAGAAGTAGCAATAATTACTGGTGGTTCTGGCGGTGGTAAACCTGATTTTGCTATGGCTGGTGCAAAAGATGCATCTAAAGTTGATGAAGCTTTAGAAAAAGTAAAAGATATAGTTAAATCTATGTTATAATAATTAAAAACTGAAAGGAATTAAAATTATGGATTGTTTATTTTGTAAAATTATTAATAGAGAAATTCCTAGCGAAATTGTTTATGAAAACGAAAATGTCTTTGCTTTTAAAGATATAACTCCACAAGCACCTTTTCATGTTTTAATTATTCCAAAAGAGCATATAGTAGCACCTAGCGAAATTAGTAAAGAAACTGCTCACCTAGTGGGTGATATTTCGCTTGCAGCGGCTGAAATAGCAAAACAAGAAGGTTTAGCTGATGGATACCGTTTGGTTGCAAATTCAGGCAAAAATGCAGGGCAAACAGTTTTCCATTTGCATTTTCATATGCTAGCTGGCAGAAGTTTATCTTGGCCTCCGGGCTAAAAATTAAATAAAATTCGGGCATTAATTTGTCCGAATTTTAATTGCTTATATTATAAAATCAAGGAAGAAAAACTAATAAAATGAGTAAAATCAGAAATATTTATATTATTGCAATTACTTTAGTTTTAAGTTTTATATTTCAAATTAATTTGCCAAAAGAAAGTTTTATCATTGTTTTGGCTGTGGTTAGCATGCTTTGGTTTTATATTTATTTTATTAGAAAAAAGCATAGGGAATATATTATAGTTAGTTTATTAAGTTTAGTTTTTTCTATTTTCTATTTTAATATTTATAGTATGTTTTTAGAAAATACTGTAAATGATTTAACAAAAGAAAACTCCATAATTGAAGGCTATGTAACAGAAATAAATACTGATTATTCTTTTGGAAATAGATACACGATAAAAGTTGATAAAATTCAAGATGAAAATACATACCAAACTTTTGTGTATATTTATTCTTTTGATGAATTTAGTATAGGAAAAGAATTAGTGATAATAGGGCAATTAAATGAAAACAGCTTTTCAAGTTATTCAAATTATTTATTTACTAAAAATATTTTTGGAACATTTAATACAGATGAAATTATAACTAAAGACACTAATAAAATAGATGTTAACACGCTTGGAGCATTAATAAAACAAGAGATAACTAAAAATATGCAAAAACTATATTCAGGCGATGTTTTAGCGCTCGCTTTATCAATGGGGTACAGTGATAAAAGTTTAGTTAGTGATGAAATTTTAGAAGATTTTAGTGTTTCTGGGCTTTCGCATATGCTAGTTGTTTCAGGATTACACGTTGGTATAATTAGTTTGTTTTTAAATCTTGTATTTAAATATATTCCAATAAAAAAGAAAATTAAAAATATAATTTTAATTTTCTGTTTACTGTTTTTAGCTATGATAATAGGATTTACATATTCAATATCAAGAGCAGTTTTTATAATGATAATATTATTGATTTTAAGAAATTTTAAATTATATCCAGATACGTTTTCTTCTTTATCATTAATAATTATATTTACAATTATTCAAAATCCATATGCCGTTTATGATATAGGACTTTTACTATCGTACACAGCGTTTATAGGAATTATAATTGGTGCAAATTATATAGAAAATAAGAATTATAATAAAATATTATCGGCAGTTATTTTATCAGCTTTTGCAGTTTTATTCACAATTCCAATTTTATCTTTTGCAAAAATAAAAATGACAATACTTTCGCCTTTAATTAATCCTATGTTTTCATTATTAATTTTGCCTGTTTCAATTTTTTCGTTTTTCACACCAATCTTGCATTTTATCCCTATTTTAAATCCAATTAATAATATTTTAGTTTTACTCAACACATTTTTTATAAATATATTTATTGATTTTTCTAGTTTTATTGGCTCAATGTTTCATTTTTCACTTATTAATATTAGCCACGGGATTTTAAGAGTTTTAATAATATCAATTATTGTATCGAGTTTATTTTATATAATAAGTTTTGGATATAATAAGAAATGTAAATTTTTTGTTATATCGGCTTGCATAATATCTATTTTATGTTATAATTTCATAAGTTATAATACTATTACTATTACAATGATTGATACAGGAAGATTTGTTTCTAGCACTATAAGATACGATAATTCATTAGATTTAATATTAAAAGAAAATATAAGCGAAAAAGAGATTACTTATATTTTAAAAGATGAAAACAAATCAAAATTTAATAATATTATTATATGTTTTGATGAAGAATTAGAATTTAATATAGATGATTATTCAAATAATGTGTATTTATATAAAGATAATATAAATTACGAATTTAGTGATTATTCATTTAATATTGAAAATGAAAATATATTTAAATTAAATTCAAATAGTTTGAATGTTATAACTAGTAAGTTCGCCCAAGATATAAATGAAGATGGAATATATTTTCTAGCTTCTAATCCACCAATAAATTTGAGTGTAGATGAAATATATTATTATCAAAATGGAGTTTTATCAAACGCTTATAAAGAGTTTATTAATTTAAAAATCGGAACTAGGATTTACGATGATTTTAAAATCAATGTGAATTTAATAAATGGAAAATACTATATAGTTAAGGATGTGATAAATTTTGCAAACTGGATATAAAATAAAAGATAAAGATTTAAAAAGGGCATGGCTTGTAATATCTCAAGATAGTTTTGTTGGGCAAGAAAATTTAAAAATAATATTAGATATTGCTAAAAAGAATAACATTGATAATGATAGCATTATAAATTATGCTATTAAAAAACCTGATTTTAATCAGCTATTAGATGAAAGTCAAACTGTTGGATTTTTTGGCAGTAAATTAATAGTTTTAAAGCATTATGATTTATTTGATTTTAATGAAGAAGAAATTGATTTGTTAACAGATATAATTGAAAATAGTCAAGGTGTTCACTTCGCTTTTATCTTCACTTTAGATGATATGAAAAAAGCAACGCAAAAAAGATTTTCAAAATTTTATGATGTTATAAACGAAGATGGGATTAGTTTAATAATAAATAAAATTGATGATAGATTTTTAGAAGATTTAATAATGCAAAGATGCAAATTAAATAAGACAGAAATTTCTTCTAAAGCTGTAAAATTTATAATTAATCAAACTTCAAAAGATATAGGAATGATTATAAATGAAATTGATAAACTATGCGCAGCTTCAAATTACACTGAAATTGATGAAAATTTAGTTGATATTATGCTAAGTAAAACAGTTGAAGGATCAGTTTTTGATATAATTGATTTAATTTGCCTAAAAAGAACTAATAAAGCATTAGAAAAATTAAACATACTTTTTGATAATAAAACAGATGAAATTCTTATTTTATCAGCGCTGTCTTCTAGCTTTATAGATATGCATAGAGCAAAATTAGCTCAAAATACAGGATATGATGTGAATAGACTTCATAAAGATTTTTCATCAAAATCAAATGTTTTTAGATTTCAAAAAGCAATGGGTAATCAAAGAAAGTTTACTAAAGAAAAACTTGAAGATATATTAAAACTTTTATTAAAAGCTGATTTAGCTTTTAAAAGCACATCTATTGATAAAAAAGAGCATTTATCAGTTTTAATAGCTAGAATTATAGCAACGTAAGGTAGATTAAATGGAGAAATTAAAAATTAATGAAGTTGTGGTAGTAGAAGGCAAATACGATGTTATAACTTTAAATAATGTTATAGATGGGCTAATAATTCCGGTAAATGGGTTTTCAATTTTTAAAGATGAAGATAAAAAACTTTTATTAAAAAATCTAGGAGAAAAATTTGGAATTATCCTATTAACAGATTCAGATACAGCCGGCTTTAAAATTAGAAATTATATACAAAATATCTGTAAAAACGCTAAAATACTAAATGTTTATATTCCATCAATTTTAGGTAAAGAATCAAGAAAAAGCACAGCTTCAAAAGAAGGAACTTTAGGAGTTGAGGGGATTAAAAAAGAAATTTTAATTAAATGCTTTAATGATGCAGGTATTGGATATATAAAAACAAAAAGAGAAAATAGCATTTCTTACACAGATTTATTTTTGTTAAATTTATCAGGAACAGATAATGCCACAATTAATAGAAAAAAAGTTTGTGATAAATTAAATATTCCCTATAAATTATCAAAAAAAGCGTTTTTAGAGGTTTTAAATAGAATGAGTAATATACAAGAATTAGAAAATATTTTAAAAGAAGAAACAGCCTTGTTTTGGGATTTTCATGGAACTCTTACATTTAGAGATAATCAATGGGTAGACGCTGCTAATTTACTAGTTAGTGAATTTTACAAAGAAGATAATATTACCAAAGAAATAATTGATAAATATCTTCATGGTAAATGTCTTCCTTGGTGGACATATCCAGATAGAGATACACGCCATTTAAAAGAAAATGATGGTTGGTGGCAGAGTTGTAAAGAGGAATTTATTAAAATGTTTATCTCTTGTGGTCTTTCAAAAGAAAAAGCGGAACATTTAGCACCATTAATAAGAAAATATGTTACTAATATAAATAATCATAGAATTTTCAGTGATGCAAAAATAACTTTAAAAACTTTGAAAGAAAGAGGATATAAAAATTATCTTTTATCAAATAATTTTCCAGAACTTGAAGATATGATGAAAGAATTAAATTTAAGTGAGTATTTTGAAGGAATGGCAGTTTCTGCGAATGTTGGATATGCAAAACCTAGAAAAGAAATATTTGATTATGCAAAAAACTTAGCAAAAAATGCCGATAGACTTATTATGATAGGCGATAGCCCAAGAGATGATATGACAGGCGCAAAAAAACAAGGATTTGATACAATATACCTAAATACAAGAGAAAAAGAAGAGTTATTTAATGATGATATGGATTATATAGTAAACTCTTTAAGCGAAATTTTAGATATATTAAAATAGAGAAGAAGGAAAAAATGAAAAAGTATATACAAGAATCATTTAATGAATTTAAAAACACAAAATCACTAACAACAGTGGCTCTTTTAGGCGCTGCTGGAGTTATAATTAGTATGTTTACTATTAATATAAATCAATTTTTAGTAATATCGTTTGCAAGCGTAACTCACGGAGTTTCAGGGATGCTCTTTGGCCCTTTTTTAACTGGATTTACAGCTATTTTCTTAGATGTTTTAAAATATCTATTAAATCCAAACGGACCTTTTTTCCCTGGATTTGCTTTAAATGAATTAATTATTGGATTTATATATGGATTTATGTTTTATAAAAAAGAAATTAGCGTTAAAAGAGTTTTTATAGCTAGAATAATTATTGTTATAATTATAAATATATTCTTAACTCCATTATGGCTTTCAATTTTATATGGACAGGCATTTGAAGTTTTAGCGAGCATGAGAATAATTAAAAATATTATTATGCTTCCAATAGATACATTTATTTTGTATCAAATATTAATTTTATCAAATAAAGTTTTTAAAAAATAAAAGTGCCTTTTGGCACTTTTTTAGTTTTTTATATATTAACTATGTGTTAACTATGTATCGATTAATTGTAAAATATATTATTATATATATCTTAATATTTTGGATTGTGATATACTGATATTAAATAATAGGAGGTATATTATGAAAAGATTGATTTTAATTTTTATATTAGTTGCAGTATTAGTAGGGTGCAAAAGTAATGAGGAGTCTGTATCTTCAAAATTAGAAAATGAAAATACTCAAGTAGAAAGTAACGCGGAAGATGTAGCAAATAGTGAAGAAATTAAAACTAGTAATGCAGAATTATATGTAATGAAATTTGCCTCAATACAACAAGGTGAGCATAATTCAAAAGCAGAAATTGATATAAATGATGATAACACAGTTGTATTATATGATTTTTATTATGATGGAAAAGCCCCTGATGTTTATATTGCAGTAGGAGATTTTGATGATAATGGTGAATTTGTTAAAGGTGAAATAATAAGTGAATTAATTGAAGGAGTTTATGAAGGGCAAGAGTATAGATTTACTATTAAAGAAGGAGTGAATATCGATAATTATACAGCAATTTCAATTTATTGTGATAGATATTCTGAAGACTTTGCTTCTGCTGAATTAATAAATATTAACTAATAAATAAAAAATACATCAGTTAAAACTGATGTATTTTTTTGTTTATAATATTAATCTTTTTTAAATAAAATTCTTGAGCCTTTAGACTTTTTAGGAGTAGTAGAATCGGCTTTAAATATGAATTTTTCTCCGCTTTTAATTAAACTGCTATCAGGAGTAGTGCTAGATTCTTTTTTGATAGGCTTAATGCTTTCTTCTAAAACAGGAGAATGTTTTTTCTCTAATTCTTTATTTAAGAAATTCATTAATACATCGCTATCTGAAGGATTTAGAGTAGATGGAATTTCACTAGAAGTAGTATCGTAATCAACTGATATTTCATTAGGGATGTAACTAACAACCTCTTCGCTATTAACAGCTTGGTTATCGATAGGGGTTATATCTGTAAATTCGTCGCTGTTAACTACTTGGAATTCAGTAGGTTTTTTATCTATAACTTCATCGTTTGATAAAGTGAAAATAGAGCTGATTTTATTTTCAGGTTCATTTTCAAAGTCTAAGATTTCTTCTTTAGTATCAATAGTGATATATTTAGCTTCATTAATTTCTTTTAAAGCTATAGCAGAGCTTGCATTATTTTCATTAGAAGAGAATAGCTGACTAATTGTAAATGCTGAAGGCGAATCGTCTAAATCATCATTTTGAATATTATCATGACTAACTTTCATTTTATCAATGATTTCAAGTTCATCTGACGAGAATAAGCTGCTAATTGAAGCACGAGGTTTAGATAAAATATCTTCTTTAGTTTCAGTAAATTCTTCAGTTTCAATAAGTTCTTGTGACTCATAAGCTGCTTTGAATTCTTCTTTTAAATCTTCAGTTTGAGTAGGTATTTCTTCGTAATTAGTATCTTGTTTTATTGTGAATAATGAGCTGATAGAAGCTGTGCTAGAATCCACAGTTTTAATTTCTTGAGTGGTTTCTAATTCATCTTCAGTTTTAGTAATTTCATTATTATCTAAAACTTCATCTTCAATATTATCATCAGTTTTTAAAGTGAATAATGAACTTATAGTAGTAGGTGTAGTAATAGGTGATTGTATAATAGACTCACTAACTTCTTCTTTTTCAACTACCACTTCACTATTTAAATCACTACTTTCGGCATTATCAAGTTTTAAAGTGAATAATCCAGATGTAGAAGAATGAGTATTATTATAATCTACTTGTTTTTCTTCTTTAATAACTGGAGTTTCTTCTTTTTGTGCAGAAATTTCTTCGTTTGCAGTTGAAGTATTTTCTTTAGCTGGTGTGAATAAAGATAAAACAGCACTTTCTTTATCAATAGTATCAATTTCATCATTTTCATTTTCTAAAGCGATACTATTATCTAAAATAATATCTTGAATTTCTGATTGAACATGAATTGTTTTTGCCTTTTTTGAAACATTTATAGACATAGAAGCAGTGAAAATTCCAAGAAGAGTGAAGGCTAAGTTTAAAGTTAATCCAGGAATGGTGTAATCATCACTAAGAATTGAATAAATACCACTTGCAAGGTAGGTAGCGTTTGTTAATAAAAACGTAGCCATACCAAACACGTATAAACTTGAAAAACTTGAAGCAGTAGGATAATTTACACTTCTAAATAAAGCTACTAAAAAAAGTAGTATTACTGAAGAGCAAAGACTTTCGAATAAATAAATAGTGTTATTTGTTGAAGAAACATTAAAAAGAATTGTTTGAAGCGAAAGTCCAATTATAAAAGCACTTAATGGAATAATATATAATAAATTAACTATAGAATTTTTATCTCTTGTAAAACTATAAAAAACAAACCCAATACCCGCTAATAACATGAAAATGTCAAGTTGATTACTACTGCCATAATTCATAAAATAGTAAGTTATGAATGTAAATCCTGTTAATAAAGATAAGGTTTTTTGGAAAGTTGGCACTTTAAATTTTTCAAAGCTTTTGTTTGTGCAAATTAAAATAGAAGCACAAACAATAATCAAAAAAATAATTCCTAATAAAATAGGATCTGAAACTAATCGTAATTCTAGATTATTTTCAAGGTATTCAAGCTCTAACACCCTTGTTACAGCGCCTAAAATACCGATAAGTATTAGTAGTAAATTCAAAAAAAGTTTCATTTAATGCTCCTTAGATTTTGTAATAATTTATTGATTATAATAATACACTTATAAAAAACAATATATTCTATATTGTAATATAAATAAGAAAAAAAAACAAGTAAATTTAAAGTGAGGATTAAAAATGAGAAAATTTTTATCGGTGTTTATAGTTTTATTAGGTGTAAACTTTTTAACTCCAACATTGTTTTATATAGTGAGCGATACAAATATTAGCACTATACAAGATATGGATATAGAAGAGGAAATTATTATAGAAGAAGGAGTTGTAGAAGAATTGGAAGTGAAAAACGAGGATACATCTTTTTTTACTGATAAAGTTAGCTTATATGATTTAGAAACAAGCTCTGCTACTGAAATAGATATTATTGATTATCTAATTGGAGTAGCAGCATGTGAAATGCCAAGTTATTATGAAACTGAAGCTATAAAAGCTCAAATGATAGCAGCTTATAGCTATTATTTATATGTAATGGATAATCCTTCTTACCTTGAAACGTCTTTAGTGCCTTATAATGAAAGTTTAATGCAAGGATATGCCTCCAAAGAAAAACTTATGGAATATTGGCAGCTAGATTTTGATACACATTATTCAAAATATTTAAGGGCTGCAAATGAGGTTGTGGGAGATGTTTTAGTTTATGATGATAAACCTATATTAGCATCATACTATGCTGTTTCATCAGGGATAACTCAAAGTAGCGAAGATGAATGGGGACAACAGCTTGAATACTTAGTTAATGTAGACAGCTCATTTGATGCTCTTAGTGATGATTATATGCAAATGATATCTTATTCTTCTCAAGAGATGTATGATAGATTAAACGCAGGATTTGCAGGGTTTGATGAATTGGATATTACAAAAACCGAAGAATGGTTTTCAAATATTGAATATACAGCAGGAGGATATGTAAAAACTGTTAAAATAGACGAAACCTATGTTAGTGGAAAAGATTTTAGGAATGTAATGTCGCTTCCGTCAGCCTCGTTTATGATATTTTATGAAGATGGAGTTTTTTCAATAGCCACAAAAGGATATGGACACGGAGTAGGTTTAAGTCAGTTTGGAGCAAATGAATTATCAAAAGAAGGAAATACTTATAAAGAAATTTTGGCACATTATTATCCAAACACAACACTTCTTGAAAAAACATAAAATCTAATATATAATAATAAATAAATGTTTAAATAAGGAGAATGGATATGAATTTTAAAGAATTAGCGTTATCAATAGAAGATTTATTAATAAAATATAGGCGAGATTTTCATATGGAGCCAGAAGTTTCATTTAAAGAAGTGAAAACAAATGAGAAAATAGTTAAGTTTTTACAAGATAATAATATTGAAATCCAACCTATTGAATCAGGATATTCAGTAGTTGGGATAATTCGAGGAGCAAAAGAAGGCAAAACAATTGGTCTTCGCGCAGATATAGATGCACTTCCAATGCCAGAATTAAATGAAAAACCATATAAATCAAAAGTTGAAAATGTTATGCATGCCTGTGGACATGATGCACATACAGCTATTTTAATGGGAACAGCACTGCTTTTAAATCAAGTTAAAGATGAATTGAAAGGAAATGTTAAACTATTTTTCCAAGCAGCGGAAGAAGAAGTTCCAGGTGGAGCTATTGGAATGATTAATGCAGGTTGTCTTGAAAATCCAAAAGTTGATGCTGTTACAGCTTTTCATGTAAACACTGGAGTTGAGTGTGGTAAAATAGCATATTGTAAAGGGGCATCACAAGCCTCACCAGACACATTTAAAATTAAAGTAACTGGAGTTGGTGGGCATGGTGCATATCCTCATAAAACAATAGATCCTGTTGCTATTTCAGCAAATTTAATTGTTTTAATTCAAAATATTGTTTCACGCTCTATTGATCCTATTCAATCAGGGGTAATAACAATAGGAAGTATTCACGGCGGCTCAAAAGAAAATATAATAGCTGATGAAGTTAATATGCTTGGAACTATTCGCTCACTAGATAAAGATATTAGAGAGTTATTACATAAAAGATTAATAGAAGTTTGTAAAGGTGTTGAAATTAGTTTTAATTGCAAAATAGAGCTTGAAATAATTAAAGGATATCCTGTTGTAGTAAATAGTAAAGAATTTATAGAAAATCATATAGTTCCTTCTATTGAAAAAATAGTGGGAATAGAAAATATTGACACTGATAAAATACCAACAATGGGCGGAGAAGACTTTGCATATTTTTTAGAAAATTCTATAGGAGCAATGGGCTCACTTGGAGCTGGAAATAAAGCAAAAGGAATAACAATTGGAGGACATAATTCGTTATTTGATATAGATGAGAAATGCCTTGCTGTTGGTGCTGCATCATTCGCTCAAATTGCTTTTGATTATCTAAATAACTAATTTAAATAAAACAGTTTTTTATTTATAAAAAACTGTTTTATTATTTTTTGTTTTATGGTAGAATATAAGCTATTAAATAAAAGAAATGGACAAAAAAATGAAAATAGCCTTAGTTAGTGTAAACAGTAAATATATTCATTCATCACTTGGCATCTGGTATCTTTTTGCAGCGGCAAAAGAAATTGATATGGATAAAAACATCGATATAATAGAAGGAACTATAAATCAGCCAATTAATGATTTAATAGAAGAAATATTACAAAAAGATTATGATGTGATTGGATTTTCCACTTATATTTGGAATATAGAAGTTATTAAAAAAATAGCCTCAGTTATAAAAAATCTTCGCCCTAATATAAAAATATTTTTTGGTGGGCCAGAGGCAAGTTTTGATTATGATAATTTAATTAAAAACCCTTTTGTTGATTTTATTATTTCTGGTGAAGGCGAAGAGATTTTTCAAAATTTATTAAAATGCAATTTTAAAATAGAAAACAAAATAATAAAAGGTGGCGTTTCAAAATATATTAATCCATACACAGATGAATATTTTGATAAACTTTCAGGAAGAATTGTTTATATCGAAACTAGTAGGGGATGTCCTTTTAGTTGTAGCTTTTGTTTATCAGGGCGAAATGAAAATGTTAGATTTTTTGATTTTGATGAATCAATGAATAATTTAATAAAACTTGCAAATTCAGGCACACAAACAATAAAATTTGTGGATAGAACATTTAATTGCAATGATAAAAGGGCTTTAGAAATTTTTAAATTTATAAATGAAAAATATGAAAAGGGAGAAATTCCAAAAGATGTTGTTTTTCATTTTGAAATAGAGGCAGAATTATTTTCACAAAAAACTATTGAATATCTAAAAGAAATTCCAGAAGGATTATTTCAATTTGAAGCAGGACTGCAAAGTTTTAATTCAAATACTTTAAAAGCTGTTTTTAGAAATGATAAAATAGAAAAATTAGTTTTAAATTTAAAAGAAATTAGTGCAATAGAGAATATTCATCTTCATATTGATTTAATAGCAGGGCTTCCATTTGAAGATTTTGAAAGTTTTAAAAATGGGTTTAACTTAGCTTATGAAATAAATGCTGATGTTATACAGCTTGGATTTTTAAAATTATTAAAAGGCTCAAGATTAGAACAAGAAAAACAAGAACATAATTTTATCACGCAAGAGTTTTCTCCTTATCAAGTTATGGAAAATAAATATATTTCTTATAATGAGTTATCAAGGCTACAAAGCGCTGAAGATGCTGTTGAAAGACTATTAAACACTGGAAAATTTAAAAATACAATAGAGTATTCTTTAGAAAAATTAAATATTAAAGCATTTGATTTCTTTTTAGAATTTGGGGAATATATAAAAGAAAAAGGAATAAAAAGTCCGTCATTTGATTTGTATGCAAATAATTTATTTATGTTTTTATTAAATAAAGAAAATATAATTGAAAAAGAACTGCGAAATATTATGTCAATGGATTATATGATTTCACACAACACAGGGAAACTACCAAAATTTTTACAAATATTTGATAAGAGATTAAAAGATATTTCATTTAGCTTAAAAAATGATGAACATAGCTTTTTTCAAGATATAAATAAAAAAGCAAAAGAAGCTAAAATTGGAATATGCATTTTATATAATGATATAGAGGAGGATGTTTTAGTAATTGATTATTCTAAAAAACATAAAGTTAGCGGTAAATTTGAATTTACTATAAAGCCTATTTCCTGTTTTCTTAATAATGATATTTAAAAGGCTTGATTTAAGTATAAAAAAATGGTAAAATGTAAATCGCACAATGTAACAAAAATAAAATTATATGATATATTTAAAATAGAGGAGTAATTATGAAAACAATTATTATTGCAGATTCAACTTGCGATATAGATAATGAACAAGTAAAGAAATTAGGTGTGGAAATCGTTCCATTAACAGTTTCTTTTGGAGCATATCAATATCAAGATACAATAGATTTAACAAAAAAAGAGTTTTTTGAAAAATTAGAAGAAAGCCAAGTTATGCCGGTTACTAGCCAGCCAAGCCCTGAAGTTTTTTCTAAAGTTTTTAAAAAGCATAAAGAAGCTGGAAATGAAGTTGTTTTTATTAGTATTGCTTCATTATTAAGTGGAACATTCCAATCAGCTTGCATTGCAAAAACAATGGAAGAATATGAAGGCGCTTATCTTGTTGATGGCTTAACAGCAACTTCGGCAACTGGTATTATAATAAAACTTGCATGTAAACTTCGTGATGAAGGGAAATCAGCAAAAGAAATTTATGAAATATTAGAAGAGAAAAAGCATAAAGCTAATATATATGCTATGATTGGAACATTAAAATATCTAATTAAAGGCGGCAGACTTTCAAAGGCAGCTGGTACTATTGGTGGAGTTTTAAATGTTAAACCTA
>CAYJGG010000012.1:15622-43364 GCA_964369915.1 uncultured Oscillospiraceae bacterium
GGCAGACTTTCAAAGGCAGCTGGTACTATTGGTGGAGTTTTAAATGTTAAACCTATAATCAATGTTAAAGATGGTAAAATCAACACTCTTGGAAAAGCAAGAGGAAAAATTGGCGCTTATAATGATGTAATAGCAAGAGTTAAAGAGCTTGATATAGACACAGACTTACCAATTACATTAGTAGAAGCTAGTGATAAAGAGGCTTTAAGAGATTTTGAAGCTTTATTAGTTGAAAATGATATGAAATTCGATTGGGACTATGCAGAAATCGGAAGTGTTGTTGGAACACACGTTGGACCTGGATGTGTAGGAATTGCTTTTTTTGAAAAATAATTATTATAAATCGCCAGTTTATAAAACTGGCGATTTTATTATTAAAATACAGATTATTTATTGACTCAAATATAAAAATTATGGTATTATTAAATGTAATGATAAGTTATAAGGAGATATATAATGGCACAAAAAATAACTGCACCAAGAGGCACACAAGATGTGCTCATTAAAGATAGCTATAAATGGCAACTTTTAGAAGATAAACTAAAAGAAATTGTATCGCAATATAATTTTAAAGAACTAAGACTTCCAACTTTTGAACATACAGATTTATTTTTAAGAGGTGTTGGTGATACAACTGATATTGTTAATAAAGAAATGTACACTTTTTTAGATAAAGGTGATAGAAGTATTACCCTTCGTCCAGAAGGAACAGCGCAAGTTGTAAGAAGTGCTATTCAGCATGGTTTTTTAAATGATGGACTTCCTTTTAAAGGCTATTATATTCAAAGCTTTTTTAGATATGAAAAACCTCAAGCAGGAAGACTAAGAGAATTTCACCAATTAGGCATAGAACTTTTTGGATCAACAGATTATACGGCAGATGCAGAAGTTATATTAACTGGCTCAAAAATTATGAAAGATTTAGGAATTAATGATATTAATTTATATATTAATTCTATTGGTTGTAAAGAATGTAGACCAGTTTATCATAAAAAATTAAAAGAGTATTTTGAAGAAAGAAAAGACGATTTGTGTAAAGATTGTCTTGAAAGATTAGAAAAAAATCCTCTTAGAATATTAGATTGTAAACAAGAAAAATGCATTGAAATTAATAAAGATGCTCCAATAACTATTGAAAATTTATGCGATGAATGTCATGATCACTTTGAAGGGTTAAAATCTGTTTTAGAAGCAGTAGATTTAAAATATACAATTAATCCTAAAATCGTAAGAGGACTTGATTACTATACAAAAACTGTTTTTGAATTTATTTATAATGGAATTGGCTCACAAGGAACAGTTTTAGGTGGCGGAAGATATGATGGATTATTTACTCAAATGGGCGGAAACGATACGCCAAGCGTTGGATTTGGAATGGGTATTGAAAGATTATTAATGACACTTGAAGCAGAAGGAATTAATTTAGGTGAAGAAAAAAATCCGCAAATTTTCTTTGCAAATGTTGGCACAGACACTAAAATTCAAAGCTTTAAAATAGCTCAAAAAGCAAGAGATGAAGGCATAATAGCGTTAAGTGATTTAATGAATAGAAGCCTAAAAGCTCAAATGAAATATGCAGATAAGGTTTCGGCTTTATATACAGTTGTTTTAGGTGAAGATGAAATTAATACACAAAAAGCAACAGCTAAAAATATGAAAACTAGAGAAGAAATAATTCTTGATTTATCAAAAAGTATTAAATCTCAATTAAATTTATAAAAGGAGAGTATCATATATGGAAAGTATGGGAAGTATGAGAAGAAGCCATTATTCAGTTAAAGTTACTGAAGAAATGGTGGGCAGTGAAGTTGTAGTAGCAGGCTATATTGCAAAAAATAGAGATTTAGGGGCGATGGTGTTTTGCGATTTAAGAGATCCAAAAGGCGTTGTTCAATTAAGTTTTGATGATACTACGGATAAATCGCTCTTAGAAAAAGCAAAAACTTTAAGAGGCGAATTTGTTGTAATGGCAAAAGGTGTTGTTTCTTTAAGAGAAAAAGCGAATTTAAATATACCAACGGGTAAAATCGAAATTAAAGTTAATGAATTTAAAATCCTTTCAAAAGCACAAACTACTCCTTTTGAAATTAAAGACGATTTAAACGTTAATGAAGAACTAAAATTAAAATATAGATACTTAGATTTAAGAAGAAATAAAGTTAATGAAGCTATTATTCTTCGCCATAAAATAACTAAAATTGCAAGAGATTATTTTGATACTAATGATTTTATCGAAATCGAAACTCCTATTTTAGTTAAATCTACTCCAGAAGGCGCAAGAGATTATATAGTACCTTCACGTGTTCAACCAGGTAAATTCTTTGCACTACCACAAAGCCCACAGCTATATAAACAGCTATTAATGCTTTCAGGCTTTGATAGATATATGCAAATTGCAAAATGCTTTAGAGATGAAGATTTAAGAGCAGATAGACAGCCAGAATTTACTCAAATCGACTTAGAAATGGCTTACGTAGACGAAGAAGATATCCAAAGCATGAATGAAGGCTTTATTAAAAAAGTTTTTAAAGATGTTTTAGATGCTGATATTAAATTGCCATTTGAAAAAATGACTTATAAAAAAGCAATGGAAGAATACGGAAGCGATAAGCCAGACACAAGATTTGAAATGAAACTATGCGATATTTCAAAAGAATTAGAAAACACAGAATTTGTTGTGTTTAAAAATGCTTTAGCAACTGGTAGCGTTAGATGTATAGTAGCAAAAGGCTTAAGCGAAAAACTAACAAGAAAAGAAATCGATAAATTAACAGAAGTAGCGAAAACTTATGGCGCAAAAGGCGTTGCATACACAAGAATTACAAGCGAAAATGAAACTTCAAGTTTTGAAAAATTCTTAACACCTGAAGAAATTTCAGCTGTTAGAGAAAAAGCAGGAGTAGGAGTTGGTGACGTATTACTAGTTGTAGCGAGCGAAGAAAACTCAGTTGTATTTGCAGCTTTATCAGCACTAAGACTTCATATTGCAAAAAAATTCGATTTAATAAAACCAAATCAATACAACTTTTTATGGGTTACAGATTTTCCATTATTTGAATTTGATAAAGAAAATAATAGATATGTTTCTGTTCATCATCCATTTACAATGCCAAAAGAAGAAGATTTAAATAAATTAGAAACAAATCCAGGCGAATGTAATGCAAAAGCATACGACATGGTTTTAAATGGTGTTGAACTAGGTGGCGGTTCTATTAGAATTTCAAACCCAGAATTGCAAAGTAAAATGTTTAAAATCTTAGGTTTTACTGAAGAAAGAATGCAAGAAAACTTCGGCTTTTTAATTGAAGCTTATAAATATGGTGCACCTCCACACGGTGGTATGGCTTATGGCTTAGATAGGCTTTGTATGCTTATGGGCGATCATGATTCTATTAGAGATGTTATGGCGTTCCCTAAAGTGCAAAATTCAGGCGAAGTTATGACAAATTCTCCTGATATAGTTGAGAAAAAGCAATTAGATGAATTATTTATTGATTTAATTGAAAAAGAATAATTAAATTAAGATAAAACGATGAAATTTTTTCATCGTTTTATTATTTTAATTGAATAAAAATAAATATATGATATAATAAATGTGAAAGTATAGAAAGGAATTGAGATAAATTATGAATAAAAAAGATAAGATTGATTTTATTTTAAATGCCGATACTGATTTTAAAAAATTAACTAGTGAAGTTATAAAATATATAGATGAAAATTCCACGTATAAAACGTATTCAGCAAGGCAAAATATACATAGCGCCGACACAGACTGCTTAGGGATTATGTTTTTAATTTCTGGTAGTTTAAGAGTGTATATAATGTCTGATGAAGGAAAAGAAGTTACACTTTATAGAATTTCTCCTAGTGAAGTCTGTATATTAACTGCATCTTGCGTTTTAACAGAGATAACTTTTGATGTGTATGTTGATGCAGAAGTTGACTCACAAGTGATAATTTTAAATAGCGATGCTGTTTTAGAATTAATTGATAATAATATTTATATTGAGAATTTTACAAATAAAATAAAAGCTCAAAGATTATCAGATGTAATGTGGACAATGCAACAGATTTTATTTTATAGCTTTGATAAACGTTTAGCAATATTTTTATACGATGAATATATTAAAAACGGTGCAGTGATACATTTTTCTCATATGGAAATTGCAAAATATTTAGGAAGTGCAAGAGAAGTTGTTTCAAGAATGCTTAAATATTTTGAAAATGAGGGGATATTAACAGTTTCAAGAAAAGAAATTGAAATCATCGATAAGAAAAAACTTCTTGAAAGAGCGCAAGGGTGATTTAATCACCGCACTTATAGATACAATATGATATAATAAAGACAACCAAAATATAGGAGGGTTATATTATGAGCATGCAAATAACAAAAGACAACTTTGAAGTAGAAGTTATGAACAGTGAAATTCCAGTATTAGTGGATTTTTGGGCGCCTTGGTGTGGACCTTGTAAAATGATAGGACCAATCATTGAAGAATTAGCAGCTGAGTATGAAGGTAAAGCAAAAGTTGGAAAACTTAATGTTGATGATGAACAAGAAATTGCGATGAAATATGGAGTTATGAGCATTCCAACATTAGTTGTTTTTAATAAAGGACAAGAAGTTGAAAGAATAGTTGGCTTTAAGCCAAAAGCAGCGTTAGCTGAAATTTTAAATAAATATTAATTATTAAAAAAATAAGTGCTTTATAGCACTTATTTTTATTTGTGAAAATCTAAATATCTATATTTACAATTAGCATATTTAATGATAAACTTATATAAGATGTAATAAAAACAAGTAATTGAATTGGGGTAAAAATGAAGTATAAAACAAAAAAGAAAAATAAAGCATTATCTTTTATTTTAGCAGCAAGTATACTAATTATAACAGCTTTAATAACAGTGATGCTTTTTTCATTAAAAAAAGAAAAATTTCAAATTTTAGATACAGAAACTGAAAAAATTGATATAGTTTCAGTTGAATATAATATTTTTGAAGTAATTAATGATTATAATGAAGATAATATTGATGAAAAATTATTAGAATTATTCATGAAATTAAAAGAAAGCGATGTTAATACTTTAATTTTACCAGTAGTTAATGGTGAAAATGCGATTATTGATATTGAAGGCTATATAAATATTAACGATGAAGCTAATTTATTAGACGAATTAGTAAAACAGGGTGCAGAAAATTCAGTGCAAATTTTAATTTCTATTGATAATTCTGTTTTTAGTATAAATGATATTGTAAATTTGGTAGGGCTTATTTCTAGCAATGAAAATGTTTCAGGTGTGTTAGTTGATAATTCTAATTTAACTAACGATGAAATATTAGAACTTGATGCAACATTAAATGAAGATAATCATTTATTAGCTATCAAAAATACTAATTCTAGTTATATAAATGAAATAATAAGCAACACTGCAGTTGATTATTTTATATATCCAGCTAGCACTGACGCTGATTTTATAGCTTTAAGCGAAGCGAATAGTGATAGTAGTAAGGTTTTAATGCATTATGAAGCGGTTGATTTTGAAAAAAATAGTTTAAAAATTAAAGGAAGTCATGATTTAGATGGTGTTGTTTTTGCAAAACTTTCAAATGATTACACTGTTTTAAATACAAATACAGCTTATACACAGGGTGATATGGAAATTCCAGAATTTAATTTTGATGTTTCTAATGAATTTATAGTAACTAATCCTTTAATAAATGAAACTACATATTATTCAGGTATTTTCATAACAGGTGTTGGCGAAGAAAATGGAATTGTAACTGTTAATGGAGAAGAATACACGTCTCAAACAGACGGCACTTTTGGTATTTACTATGATTTATCAGTTGGCACTAATAGGCTAGAAATTTCTCAAAATGGAGAAACGCACACAGTTAATGTAACTAGAAAAACTTACTCGTCTTCAGGTAGCACCTGGGAACCTTCACACGATGGGACAGAATTTGCTGAAGAAAATCAAGTTGTTATAGCTGCAAAAGACTTAACAAGTATTTTAAATACTCCTGACGATGATGGAGATATTTTAGCAGGAGTTCCTTTAGGGACTGAAATGATTGTTAGAGAAACAGTTGAAACTACAAGAAGTGGCTACACAACCTATGCTTATAAACTCAGTGGTGGTGGTTATGTTTTAGCAAAAAATGTCGAGTGGGCTGATAGTTATACACCAAGTGAAATTTCAGGTGGTACTATTGAAGTTATAGAAGAAGGAAACGAAGCGGGAGATATAATCCTAACTTTTAATTCGACAGGAAAACCGGCTGTTATATCTTATTTTGAAGAAGATAGCTTAACTTTTGCATTTTTAGATGCAACTATTGGAGCTACTACAGAAAATTTAACTAGTGATATGTTTACTAATATTGATTTTGGGGTAAGTGAAGGCAGTAATGCGACAATAAAACTTAACCAAACTAATAATTCAATATGGGGCTATTACGTAAGCCAGACAGACACTACAACAACAATTTATCTAAAAAAACCACCAGAAAAAGCTGACGGAAATCAGCCTTTACTTGGAACAAGTATAGTTTTAGATGCAGGACACGGTGATCAAGATTCAGGCACTGTTGGTGTTGCTGGAGGATATGGACCTACTGAAAAAGATTTGAATTTAGCAGTAACTTTAGTTGCAAAAGAAATGCTAGAAGAATATGGTGCAACTGTTCATTTAGTTAGAGAAGACGATACTTTTTTTGAACTTGAAGAAAGAAGAATGTTTACAAATGAAGTAAAAGCTGATTTATTTATCTCTTTGCATCATAATAGTATGGCATATTCGTATGACTCAAATAATGCTATGGGAGCAGAAATTTATTATTTCACAAAGCAAAGCGAAAACTTTGCAACTGCTTTAGTTGATAATATATCCTTAGAAACTAATAGAAATAATAGAGGTAGTAAACAAGGTTATTATTATGTGACAAGAGTTGATATAGCACCAGCTGTTTTAATGGAATATTCATTTTTAATGAATCCAAATGAATATTCTTTAACTTATAGCGATGAGGCTATTTATGATGCAGCTTATGGAACTGTTAAAGCTATTTTAGAAAGCATACCAGAATAAAAAAATAAATCCGTAGAATTATATTCTACGGATTTTTATTTGTTTTAGATTTATTATAGCCGTATAAAAAAGCAAAAACTAATAAAAATAAATTGATAACTATCATTATAAAATTTAAATTTTTCAAAGAAACTAAAACAATAAAAATTTCTATAACACAAAAAATAAAAACTAATAAAAAATATAGAAAATTGTTTATATAAATTTTAGATTTTTTCCATTCTTTTTTGAAAACAAAAGGGAATTTAATAGCAGAAATTAATATTAAAAAAGTGCTTACAGAAGATAAAACCATAGTAAAACTTGTGATTTCTTTTATTGATAAATTAAATAAAATAGGCAAACATCCAATTGTAAAAACTATTGTTATTGAAATAAAATACGCTTTAAATTTATTTTGTTTTTTGAAAAAAGAAGGTAGCCAGCCGTCTTTCGTGCCAGCTACAACAGGGAAAATCGAATCTGGTATTCCGGCATTCATTGTTGTAATTAAAGCAAAAATTGGCCCTAATATTAAAAACAGAGTGTAGAAAATGGGGTGAAGAATATGTTTTGCAGTAATTGTAAGGGTAGCATTTTGAGTTAAATGAAGAGGTAAAACAGCGCCAGCTGCATATCCTACTAAAACATATAAAACTAAAGTTACAATAGATATATATACCATACTTTTAGGAATATTTACAGTTGGATTTTTGCAAAGTTTTGAATAATTTGCAATAGAATTTATTCCATCACATGAATAACTAAGTAAAACGACAGCACTAAAAAAACCTTGAGTACCATTTAAAAACATATAAGAAGATGAAAAATCTAAATAATTTTCTTGAGTGTTTAATATAGCTACTAATGAAAATGCAATTAAAGTGAAAAGTAAAATAGGAGTTGCAAATGATTGAACTTTACTCATCATATTAACTCCAAGTAAGTTCATAAAGCAAAAAAAAGCCCATAAAATTATAGCAATATATTTTGAAAAAGAAAAAGGGAAGATATCAAATATATATTGCGATAAAGCTAAAACGGCTGTTCCTCTAGCTGCCCAAGATAAAAGGGAAGCAATAGTTATAAATCCACCATAATTTTTTCCTACACAACTTGTTATCATTGCATATCTTCCACCTTCTAAACTTACAGAAGAAAAAAAGAATATATAAGGAATTATTCTAAAAAAAGATATAAGACAAGAAACAAAAAAAGCAAGCCAAATTGAATAACCAGTGACAGCTAAAGCCGCCCCTACAATACTAACAACACCAGCGCCTACAACATGCCCAGTACCAATCCAAACAAGCTCTTTTAAAGTTAATTTATTTTGCATAATTTCACCTTCATAATCTATATATTACCATAATAAATAATATTAATTTAATACTGAAAATATGCAAAAAAAGGTGTTACTATAAAAGTAACACCTTTTAGATTATTGTTTTTTATAAGCGATAAGCCCGTTTATAATAGTTGTATCAACGGTTACTTCTCTTAATTCTTCTGAGTTTATACTAAATATATCTCTATCTAAAATAACTAAATCTGCAAAATACCCAGGTAATAGTTTTCCTTTAGTGTTTTCAGCAAAGTTTGAATAGGCACTGCCTTGCGTATATAAAGAAATAGCATCATTTAAACTAACAGCTTGCTTTGGATAATACCCTTCTGTTTGAGTTTTTGATAAATCTTTTCTATTAACAGCACAGTATAAATTATCCATAGTTTTTAAATCTTCAACAGGCGCATCAGTGCCATAAGAAGTTTTAATTCCCATTCTAAACATATCGCCAAAAGCATAAGAAGTGCTAGCTAACTCTTCGCCAACTCTATCTGCAACTATATGCATATCGTAATGAATAAATATTGGTTGCACATAAGCTAGAATATCGTTTGTTTTAAATCTTTCTAATAAAGTTTTATCTGTGATTTGACAGTGAATAATACCATGTCTTAATGGATTTTCGCCATTTTTTATAACAGTATCATAAGCATCTAATACCATTTCAATAGCTTTATCACCAATAGCGTGAATAGCTACTTGAAGTCCGTTTTCATCAGCAATTTTAACCATTTCATTAAGCTGTTCTTGACTCATGCAGATAATTCCACTTGTTGAGTTATCATCTGCGTAAGGGCTTCTCATAGCGGCAGTTCTAGCGCCTAAAGAACCATCTACAAACATTTTTAAAGGGCCAATTTTATTGAACTCATCGCCAAAGCCAGTTTTAAATCCAGAATTTATAAATTCTTGTAATTCACTAGGGGTAGAGAATGTACATTGGTGATAAGCTCTTGGTCTAATAAGGTTATTTTGATAAACATTTTTATAAGCTGTATACATTTCATTAAAATTAGATGAACTAATATCATTCGTTTGAAACGATGTTATTCCTTGAGAAACTGCATAGTCCATAGCTGAATTTATTGTGTTTTCTAAATCACTTGTAGACGGGGAAGGAATATGAGATGAAATAAGCTCAATTGCAGCTTCGGTGAAAACTCCATTTGGCATACCATCTTCATCAAGATAAAACTCAGCACCTTCGATTTGATTTGTATCTTTTGTGATTTTACAAATTTCTAAAGCCTTTGTATTGCAAGAGGCTAAATGTCCGCAAGCACGTTTAAATAAAATAGGATGTTCAGTTGAAATTTTATCTAAATCATGCCTTGTTAATAGCTTTTTATTTTCAAAATAGTCTTGGTTCCAACCTCTACCTAAAACAAAATTTCCGTTAGGGATATTATTTTTTTTAATAAAATCACGAGCTTTATTAATTACATCTTCAACCGAATTCAAGCCATATAATTGAACTGATTCTAAAGAAGTGCCAACGCCGTATAAATGCTGATGAGAATCATTAAATCCTGGAATAACAGCATTTTGTTTTGCATCTATTACCTTGGTATCGGCTTTTTTAAAAGCTAGTATTTCTTCGTTTGTACCGATATATTTTATTATATTATTTTCAAATAATATAGCATTAACATAATATCCACTTTCAATATATATATTTCCATTAAAAATTATTGTTTGCATAAAATTCTCCTTTTTAATAAAATTTAATTTTATGTTATAAATAGTATCATGTGAATAATTTTATGTCAAATAAAAAACGCCGATAAAATCGGCGTTTTAAAATAAACTAGTTATTTACATATGGTAGTAATGCAACATGACGAGCTCTTTTTATTGATACTGTTAATTCTCTTTGATGTTGAGAACATGTACCTGTAACACGTCTTGGAACAATTTTACCTCTTTCAGAAATGTATTTTCTTAATTTAGCTGTATCTTTATAATCGATTACTTCTACTTTATCCATACAAAAGCTACAAACTTTTTTGCGGCCACGTTTAACATTTCTGTTTTTGAAATCTCTATCATTTCTTTCCATTTGAAAAATTCCTCTCTTTCTTAAAAACTAAAACGGTAAATCTCCTTCGTCACTAGCTATTGCTGTAAAATCATCAAAGTCGCCAGTTGAGAAAGAAGAAGGTTGAGTGTTTTGCTCGATTTTTGGAGTATTATTAGATTGTGCATAATTATTGTTAGTGTTGCCACTATTTCCTTTGCTATCAGCAAAGTGGGCATTACTTACAACAATTTCAAAGGCAGTTCTGTTTTTTCCTGTATCTTTATCTTGGTATTGTCTAGTTTGAATTGAACCATTAATACCTATCATACTTCCTTTTTGGAAATATTTTGAGATAAATTCACCAGTTTGTCTCCAAGCCACGCAGTTAATAAAATCTGCTTGTCTTGTGCCATCTTGGCTAGCAAATTGACGATTTACAGCAATTGAAAAACTGCAAACACTTGTGCCATTAGTTGTTTGGCGAAGTTCAGGGTCTTGAGTTAATCTGCCTAATAAACAAACTACATTCATTTTAAATACCTCCTAAAATTAAAGAGCGATAACATTTGTGCGAAGTAGACCTTCAGTGATCTTGTAAACACGGTCAAGTTCAGCTGGGAAATCTGCTTTTGCTTCAAAAGTGAATAGGACATAGTGTCCTTCTGCTTCTTTATTGATTAAGTAAGCAAGTTTTTTCTTACCCCACTCATCAACAGATACTAAATTACCGTTAGCTTCAATTAAAGTTTTGAATTTTTCAACAAGAGTTTTGATACCATCTTCCTCTTGTTTTGTGCTGATAATAACAAGTGATTCATATTTGTTCATTTCTTTTACCTCCTTTTGGACTTTAGGCCCTATACTTATTATAGAGCAAGGATGCTATCTAAAATTTAAACAGCAATTAATTATATCAGTATTTATATAAAATGTCAACTACAAAAATATAGATACCCTCTTAATAAAAGGATATCTATATTGATTTTTTGTTTATTAAATTGTGTTTACTAAATTTCTTAAATAATTTTTAAAGTCTTCGCCAATTTCTTTATGATTTAAAGCATGTTCAACATTAGCTATTAAAACTCCTAGTTTATTGCCCATATCATATCTTTTTCCTTCAAAATCAACGCCTACCATCTTATTATTTTTTGCTAAAACTGCCATAGCGTCTGTTAATTGAATTTCACCACCAGCGCCTGGAGTTGTGTTTTCTAAAATTGGATAGATATCTTTATCTAAAAGGCATCTTCCTAAAATTGAGTATAAACTAAATTCATCACCTAATGCAGGTTTTTCAATCATATCAGTAACATTATAATGATTATCTTTAATATTTTCGATTTTTAAAGATGAGTATTTGCTTATATCTTCTCGTGGAACATCTTTTATTCCAACACAACATTTTTTATGTTCATTATAAGCATTAATTAACTGCTGCGCAACAGGTGTTTTTGAAAATATAACATCATCAGGGTATAAAACTAAGAATGGTTCATCTTTTGTGAATTCTTTTGCACAAAGAATGGCGTGTCCAAGTCCTTTAGCTTCTTTTTGTCTTAGATAATATATATTAGCAAGATTAGATAAAGATTTAACTTCTTCTAACACATCTTCTTTACCAGGTTTATTTAAAGCATTTTCAAGTTCAGGTGCTCTATCAAAATGATTTTCAATAGTTGATTTGTTTCTTGAAGTTATTATTAAAATATCTGTGATTCCGCTTTTAACACATTCTTCAATAATATATTGAATACTTGGCTTATCAACGATAGGTAGCATTTCTTTTGGAACAGCTTTAGTTATAGGTAAAACTCTTGTGCCAAATCCTGCGGCTGGTATAACAGCTTTTGTTATCATAATTTATTCTCCTGTATTATTAAAATTAAAGTGCAAAAATACCTAATAACATAATTATCCAGTAAACAAATCCAAGAGTTATCACTAATTTACTAGGACCTGCTTTTTTTGTTATGATTTGATAGTATTCTTCAACAGATTTTGCTTGTTTTTTGAAATCTTTTAAATCTTGAATAGTTTTTTTCTTTATAGCAGGGTATGCCATAAATCCAAAAATAATATATAAAATAAATGAACCAAAAAAAACAAAACTTAAAAAAGGATCAGTATATATTATTTCAGGATTAGCTAATGAATCACTTAATAAATATGAAGAACCAGTTGAAACTATAAAAGCAAATAAACCTAAATTCCATAATTTTCTATAAAGAAAAAATGGCCATCCGCTTAATAAAAATGCAATAAATGAAAAAGGTTTGTAAGAAGGGTTTTGTTCCATTTTTTTGAAAACTCTAATATAATTATATGAATTCGATCCTAGATAAATTGCAATATCCTTAACTAAAACACCATCGATTTCACTGCTTAAATCATTGTTTAATTGTTGTATAAAATCCAGCGGTGATTTTGGAAAATTAGTTGAAACAGTTGGAATACTATTTGCATTAAGTTCTGGGTTTTGATTTAATTGCGGATTATTAACATTGTTATCTTGTAAAATAGGATAGTTTTCTAAATTTTCTTTAGATAAATCAAAACCACATTTTTCGCAAACTATATTATCATTGTTGTTTTGCGCTTTACAATGAGGGCAGGTGATATCTAAAGTTTCAGCTATGTTTTTAACATCATTTGGATTTTCCCACTCATATTTTTCTTTGTGTTTATCGCTGTGCACGCAATGTGTAAGTTCTTTATAGCAATGTCTGTGATGAGGAGTTCCACATTCAGGACAAACTACTATATCACTATCTTTTGTAAATACATCATTACATACATCGCATTTAACGTTTGTATAATTAAACATAAATATTTTTAATTCCTTTCAAATCTTATGAAATAAATTTTAAACTAAAGATAATTATAACTTATTATAAGAAAATAGTAAAGATTAATTATTTACTACTACAGTTTTTTTTGTTATAATATATTATATAATAAATTAGAAATGTGAAAAATTAGAGGGAATAAATGATTTTAATTGACGAATATAAAAAAATAGCAATTGATAGCTTAGAAGATATTAAAGATTTAAAAGATGCTGTCGATTATAAGGTGTTACAAGAAAAGATAGACGAGCTTGAAATGCACACTCAACAAGAAGATTTTTGGTCGAATAAGGATAAGCAAGTGGAAATTTTTTCTAAATTAAAAGTTTTTAAAGATAAAAAAGAAGGTGTGGATAATATTATATCCCTTCAAAGCGATTTAGAAACTTTATTAGGACTATATCAAGAGTTTGAAGATGAAGAATTAGAAGAAGATATAAAATCAACTAGCGAAAATTTAACTAAAAACATAGAAAATCTAAGATTATCAACTCTTTTAATAGGAGAATATGATTCAAAAAATGCAATTATAACTCTTCATGCCGGAGCAGGAGGAACTGAAAGTCAGGACTGGGCTGAAATGCTTTATAGAATGTACACAAGATATTGCCAAAAGCAAGGATATAAAGTTTCGGTCATTGATTATCTTGATGGCGATGAAGCAGGGATAAAATCTGTTTCATTTTCAGTTGAGGGAACGAATGCTTATGGGTTTTTAAAAGGTGAAAATGGAGTTCATAGATTAGTTAGAATTTCACCATTTGATTCTTCAGGCAGACGTCACACATCTTTTGCATCTTGTGAGGTTATGCCTGAAATAGATGAAGATGTTGAAGTGCATATTAATAGCGAAGATTTAAGAGTTGACACTTATAGAGCTTCTGGTGCTGGCGGACAACACGTTAATAAAACAGAGAGCGCTATTAGGATAACGCATATTCCAACAGGCGTTGTTGTTTCGTGCCAAACGCAAAGAAGTCAAATTCAAAATAGAGAATTTGCAATGAAAATGCTTAGAAGTAAACTTGCACAAATAAAAGAAAGAGAACATTTAGAAAAAATTGAAGATATAAAAGGTGTTCAAAAAGAAATTGCATGGGGAAGCCAAATTAGAAGCTATGTGTTTATGCCATATACTCTAGTTAAAGATCATAGAACGGGCTATGAAGATGGAAGAGTTGATATGGTTATGGATGGTGCTATTCAAGGCTTTTTAAATGCTTATTTAAAACAAGATAGTAAAGAAGAATAAAATCTAACAAATAAAAAGGAATGCTGTAGCATTCCTTTTTTATATTTTAATAGGTTATTAACTTGATATCATCTTCTAAAACTCTAAATGAAGTTCGGTGTAAAATCTGTTTTACCCAGTAGCTGTGAACACCGATATTAATTTTACACGGCGGATAAACTGTTGAAACTTCTAATTTGCATCTTGAACAATCTCTTGATAACTGAGATAATTCATCTTTTCTAGTTAGCAGGTCTTGATATCTAGCTTGATATAAGTCGAGTTGTTCTTTTAATTGATCTAACAAAAGAAGTTTTTGGTCGTTTAAATCATTAGACTTTTCTAAAAATTCAATATTTTTAGAAATTCTTTCAATAGTTTTTTTAGATTCAGGAATTTCTATTTTTAATTTTGAAGCTTCACTTGCTAAAGTGTGGGATTTACCTAAAACTACTCTTACATCTCTACTCGTATCACTTCCTAAAGTAGTGGCTTTAATATTATTATAAGCTGTTAAACTACTGTTTAAAACAACTCCTTTATTTATGGTAACATCTATAGAATCGTCTGCAAAAACAGTGCTATTAATAATAGAGCCAGTAGTCACTTTACCTCCAGAGGTAACAGTGCAATTTTCGATAAATTTACAAGTGATATTAGAACCAGCCTCTAGTTTTCCGTGATTATCAGCATTAATGCCTTCTTTTATAACAATTTCGCCCATGGCAACAAGCACACAGTCGCCAGCACTACCATCTATATATATACTGCCTCCAGCGTTAATTTCAAAGCCAGAACGAACACGCCCTTTTACAATAACATCGCCAAGAAAATCGATATTACCAGTTGAATTATCAACATTGCCTTGCAATACAAAAGAAGTTTCGACATTGTATTTGCCAGATTGATAAGAAAGTCTACCATCAATATTTGCTAAAACAAGATTAGAATTTTCAGGAATATAAGTTCCTTTACCAGCTGGAGAAAGAAGTTTTTTACCTGATTTTGCTTTTATTTGCTTTCCAAAAACATTAACACCATCTTTTCCTAAAGTATGAGGAATAACTTTACAAATAGGAGTTTCTTTAGTGATATTATTTTCTAAATTCAATTTTTTAAAATCGATTCTACTATCGTCACCTTCGGTGAATGTTGGTTCTTTAATTACTTTTACATACTCAACTAATTTTCCATCAGTTCCATCTATTGATTTATCACCCTGTGCAATTAAAATAGTTCGGCAAAATTCATTATTCTCAATAACAAAAGGAATAACGTCTTCTTTTATGCCGTAAGTAATCTTTTGTTTTGCTAATTGAGTTTCTATATCCATGGTTTCAAGAACTTTCCCTTCTTTAAAAGCAGGGAACACAAATAAATAAGCCCTAAAAGTGTCGTTAGATATAAAAATAAAAGCAGAAGAATTAATACTAACATCATTATCTTTTTTTTGAAGATAATCTTTTGCTAAAGGGATAAGGCTAGAATTAAGGCTTGCTCTATCTGCTATATTAACGCCTTTTGCATAATCCGCTTGATAATTTAAGCTTAAGCAAAGCTCTGTTATACTATTGATATGCATATCGGTTTTAGGGGATTTTGGAGTGCTTTTAATTGGCTCTTCATTAATAGAGTTATCATTTTGTGGTGAATTTGAATTATTATTTTCTTGCTTTTCTTTAAATTTCTCAAACATAGAAAACAATAAACTTTTTTCTTTTTCCATAAAATACCTCCAACAATTAAAATTAATCAAAATATATTATATATAATAATATTTTACAATAAATAAATATTTAATTCAATAGTAAAAACCGACAAATGATATTGTCGGTTTTTAATATATTAGCTATTATTTTAAGCGATTATCATCGCCTTTAAAAATTAAAATATGGTTTTGACCTAAAATTCTTGATGCTATTTTTTCAGGGTATTTTGAATATATTTCGTTTTGTGTTTTTAAATTTGAGGTGTAGATAGTTGGAAGATTTTTAATACTGCGATTATTAACAATATTATAAAAGCTAGAAATAGCATAATTTGTTAAGTATTCACTTCCTAAATCATCTAAAATAAATAAATCACATTCGCTAATGCTTTCGAGTAGTTCACTATCGGAGTATTTACTTTGTTCTATAACATTAAATAATGCTTGGCTACTAGTGTATATAACAGAATATCCGTTTTTTATGCAAACATTAGCTATAGAGCAAGCAAGATGAGTTTTTCCAAGACCGGCAGTGCCCATCATTAAAATACCTTTTAAATTAGTTGAAAATTTATTAGCATATTTTTGAGTGAATTCAAAAATATTATTCATATGATTAAAAGAGTTTGTGCCATCTTCATTTATTTTATTAGGATATAAATTTATATCAAAATCATCAAAACTTTTTTTAGGCATTGGAGATAAAGAAGAAAGATACTTTTGTTTTTGGCGAGCATTTTCTTTTATCATGCATTCACATAAATTTCCATTTATATATCCACTGTCTTCGCAGATATTACAAAAAGGCTTTAATGTTAAATATTCTTTACTAAACCCATGTTTTTCTAAAAGATCTAACTGCTTTTCATTTAAAATATCCATTTCAAGTTTTAGTTTTTTTGCCTGTTCTTCGTCTTTTTCTATTTTTGCAAGCACTAAAGAAGCACCAAGTGAAGTGATTTCAAAGCTTAATTCCTGATAATTTGGAATCACTTTATTAACTTCTTCTTTTCGTTTTTGCAAATCAAAAAAAGATAGTTGTTTTCTTTTTTCTAATATTTCATTTGCAAAAAATAGGCTGTTAAACTGTGGCATATGTAAAACACTTCCTTTCTATTTTTTTAGTAACTACTCAAACGAGGGAACAGATAAAGCTGCTTTTAATAATAAATCATCTTCAGGCTTTATATCTTTATTGTTATTAATTGATTGAGAATTAATAATCTCGTTTTCTAAATCTTTAATAGTTTTATATTTTTTTCTGTGCCAATTTTTAAGTATACCATTACAATATTTTATATCCGCATTACTACCAGCTACTTCATAAGATTTTTGAATCATCTCAAAAGACATATCTAATTTTTCAAACCATGAGTTAACAACAGTTTTCTCGCTTGAATTTAATATTTCAACTTCGGTTGAGAATAAAGAAGCAATTTTAATATAATTTTCTTCTCTTTTTTCTATTAATTGAATATATTCCTCAGCTTTTTTACTAGAGGAAAAATCATATTTTTTATTTGTTGTAGATATGATTTTTGAAATATAGCTAGGGTTTTGTTTTGTTTTATTAAAATGATAAAAACTCAGAGTTATTATAGCGTCAATAGGGATATTTTCTTCTAAAAATAGTTCTATAAATTTAATTGTGTTTTTTTCATTTAAAGTAGTTTTAAATATTTGCTGTATTTGGTTTATTAAAACTCCTATTTCAGGAACAGTATTTTTAATATTTATAATATCAATAGCTGTCATTTTTGGTTTTTTAATTTTTTCTTCTTTTTCTTCTAATAATAAAATTAGTCCAGTATTAGCCCAGAATAATAAGCTTGATTGCACGCTTATCATATTAAGATTTAATTCTTGGCTGATTATTATAGAATCTGTTGTGTTAGAATTTAATATGTATAAAGCAACCTTTAAATCTGTTTCACGAGCAATTAAAAGATTATCAAATACAATTTTTGGAACACTAACACCTTTATACTCTTGCTTAAGTAGTTGAAACTTCATTTAGGTTTGTCCTTTTTTATAAATTTGTAATATTAATTTTATATTGTTTTTTTACATATGTCAATTAGCAAAAATTATAAAAGAGTGATGAAATCACAAATCTATTGAAATTGAAACTCAAATTTGATATATTATAAAAGAATTAAACGGAGGTAAGTACAAATGGAATATGTAAGAGCAAATAAAGGCACTTGTGCAAAAAGCACAAGAGTAGTAGTTGAAGAAGGCTTAATTAAAGAAGTTGAAATAATGGGTGGATGTCCTGGTAATATCGTAGGATTAACAGAATTAATTAAAGGTATGACAGCTACTGAAGCTATTGAAAGAATGAAAGGTATTACTTGTGGCGCTAGACCAACAAGCTGTCCTGACCAACTAGCTTTAGCATTAGAAGAAGCAATAAATTAATAAAAAATAAAACAGATGATTTCATCTGTTTTATTTTTTTTTGTTTATATTATCATGTTATCGTGATTTTTCGTTATGTTAAAGCAATATTTTGGCGATACTTTATGCCAAAAAGGAAAACTAAAGTTTATATTATCGATTAGATAATTCAAATATCAACATATTATTAGTTTTTCGATATTGCGAAGCAATATTTTGGCGATACTTTATGCCAAAAAGGAAAACTAAAGTTTATATTATCGATTAGATAATATAAATATGCCCATACTAAAAATGAATAAAAAAGATAGGTGATACGATGTATAAATTTAAAAATTTTTCTCAAAGTGCAAATAAAAGTATAAACTCAGCTGTTGAAATAGCTGCAAAATTTGGACATTTAACAATAGGTACAGAACATTTATTGCTTGGGATTTTAGCCCAAGGAAAAACAGATGTGTCGGATACTCTTTCGGAATACGGCGTTGATTTTACTAAATTATATAATTTAGTTTCTGCATCGCTTGGTGCAGGTGCTTTTTGTGAGTTAACAGGGGAAGATTTGAGCGTTAATGCAGTTGAGGCATTAAGAAGTGCTTATAGAATTTCTCAAAGAAGTGGAAAAATAGCGGCGGGAATAAATGAAATATTTTTATCTATTTTGGAAATTAAAGAATGTATGGGATATAAAATATTATCATCATATATTGATAATATTTTTATTTTAGAAGATAGAGTGAAAAAAATATGTTATTCAAATCAAAGTTTAAGCAGTAAAAATCAAAATAAAAAAGAATACAAAACAATAGAAAAATATTCAAAAAATTTAACAAGAACAGCTTTATTAAATCCTTTTGATCCTTGTATAGGAAGAGATAAAGAAATTCTTAGAATTGTCGAAATAATTTCACGAAGAAGAAAAAACAATCCTTGCTTAATAGGTCCTGCAGGAGTAGGTAAAACCGCAATTATTGAAGGACTTGCCAATTTAATAGCAAATAAAAAAGCCCCAAAGGAAATGTGGGATAAAGAAATTTATGCTCTTGATTTAGCATCTATTTTAGCCGGAACGAAATATAGAGGCGATTTTGAGGATAGAATGAAAGCAATTATTGATGAAGCGGCTGGCGATAAAGATGTGATTTTATTTATAGATGAAATTCATATTATAACTTCAGCTGGAGGAGCAGAAGGAGCGATTGATGCAGCAAATATTTTAAAACCAGCTTTAGCTAGAAGTAAAGTTCAAATAATTGGCGCTACCACAGACGAAGAATATGCAAAAATTATAGAAAAAGATGCAGCCTTAGAAAGAAGATTTTCAAAAGTAATTGTAGATGAGCCGAGCGAAGATATAGTTGTTAAAATTTTAGAAGGGTTAAAAGTTAGCTATGAAAATTTCCATAATTTAATTGTTAGTGAAGAAGTTATAAAATTAATAGTTAAATTATCACAAAGGTATATACCATCAAGATTTATGCCAGATAAAGCAGTTGATTTACTAGATGAAGCTTGTGCAAAAGCAAAAGTTTGTGGGAATAGGGAAGTTGATGAAGACAGCATAAAAGAAGCGATAAGCACTCAAACAGGCATACCGATTTCTAAAATCCAAACAAAAGAAAAACAAAGTTTAATTAATTTAGAAAATAGATTAAATACAAAAATTTTTGGGCAACAAGAAGCGATTAGAGCTATGGTAAATGCTTTAAAAAAATGGAGAGTAGGATTATCAAATGAAAATAAGCCAATAGCAAGTTTGTTGTTTTTAGGTCCTACTGGAGTTGGGAAAACTGAGTGTAGTAAAGTTTTAGCAGATATAGTGTTTTCATCAAAGAAAAATTTAATAAGAATAGATTGCACAGAGTATTCTCAAAAAAATGATGTAAAAAAATTAATAGGTGCACCACCTGGATATATTGGATATGATGAAATAGGAAAACTGGAAAAAGAATTAAGTTTAAGGCCGTATTCTGTTGTCTTATTTGATGAAATAGAAAAAGCACATCTTGATTTATATAATATACTTCTTCAAGTAATGGACGATGGCCAATTAACCACTTCAAAAGGAAAAACTTTAAATTTTAAAAACACTATAATTATTATGACATCTAATTTAGGCGCAAAAGATATAATTTCTAATAATATTGATATAGGGTTTTCAAATGCAGAAAAAAATAGCACAGATTTATCAAGGCAAAAATTAGAAAATGCAGTGAAAAATCATTTTCCACCAGAATTTATAGGACGAGTTGATGAAATAATTAAATTTGATTCACTCTCTTTAAATGTTATGAACAATATTGCTTATTTAAATTTAAAAGATTTATCAAGAGTATTAAGATTGCAAGATATATATTTAGAATTTACGAGCGATGTTTCAAAATATATAGCTAATATTTGCTATAATTCAAATTATGGTGCAAGAAATATTAAAAATGAAATATCAAAAAGGATTGAGAGTTTAATAAGTGATGAAATAATAAACGATAAAATTATAAAAGGCGACACTGTAAGACTTGTTTTAAAAGATGAAAAAATTAAAATTGAAAAACTCCAAAAAGTTTAAAAAAAAGAATAGCAATTTGCTATTCTTTTTTAAAATTATTTTTCTTCTATTGTGTAAGTGAATTCATATATTTCTTGAAGTGCTTTAACTTTAGCTTCATTATCTTCAATAAAAGTTTTTGTATAAGTGTCTTTACCTTCTTTTTTATAATCATCTAAAATTTCTTGTAATTTTGCCCAGCACTCATCGGCTTTTTCATAGTGTTCATCGATAGCTATAACAAATTCTTTTCTTTTAGGTAGTCTTGCTTTCATTTTAATTATCTTCCTTTTACTTAAATTTGATGATAGTATAGCATGAAATTTTGTTTTTTTCAAGTTTTCGTAAGTTTATATTGCAAATTATGAGTAAAATAGGTAATATATAATTATAAAAGTAAAGATGTATATGTTAAGGAGAATTAGTATGAACGAAAAATTATTTAATGAATATGCAAAAATGGCAGTAGGAGCAGGAGTTAATATACAAAAAGGACAAACTCTAATTATAAATGCCCCTATTCACACAGCTGAGTTTGCTCGTCTTTGTGCAAAGGCTGCTTATGATTTAGGCGCAAAAGATGTTGTTGTGCATTATTCAGACGAAAAATTAGGCAGAATTAAAATTCAGCATACAGAAAAAGATGTTTTATGCGATGTAAAACCATGGGTTTTAGATTCTTATATGCAGCATGTAAAATCTGAAGGAAGTGCAGCTGTTCTTACTATTTCTAGTAATGATCCTGAAATTTATAAAGGCTTAGACACAGAGAAAATTCGTGATTATACTGTAGCTAGAAATAAAGCAATGAAAGAATTTAGAGAATACACAATGGCATCTAAAATTCAATGGTGTATAATTGCTATTCCATCAAATGCTTGGGCAAAAAAAGTTTTTCCAGACCTTTTAGAAGAAGAAGCTGTTGAAAAATTGTGGAAAACTATATTTAAAGTTTCAAGAGTTGAAGGTGATGCTATAAAAAATTGGAAAGAATATTCAAAAAATCAAACTGCAAAAAAACAAAAGTTAAATGATATGAATTTAGATAAACTAGTTTTTAAATCAAGTAATGGCACTAATTTAGAAGTTGGAGTTGCTGATGATTATGAGTTTGGGGGAGTTAGCGAGCTTTCAGAAAAAGGAATTGAATTTATTGCAAATATGCCAACAGAAGAATTATTTACAGCTCCTCATAAAGATAAAGTAAACGGAATTGTTTATGGAACAAAGCCATATGTTTATAACGGAAATATTATAAATGATTTTATGCTAAAATTTAAAGACGGCGAAGTTGTTGAATATGATGCAAAAGTAGGAAAAGAATTACTAGGACAAGTTTTATCGATTGATGAAGGAGCAAAAAGAATTGGCGAAGTGGCATTGGTTTCAAAGCAAAGCCCTATTAATAAAGAGAATGTTTTATTTTACAACACATTGTTTGATGAAAATGCATCTTGCCATATAGCTCTAGGTCAAGGATATCCAGGAACAGTTAAAGGTGGAACTAATATGACTGCAGAAGAATTAGCAAAAAAAGGCGTTAATAATTCATCTATTCACCAAGACGTTATGATAGGCTCTTGTGATATGAATATCATAGGAGTAACAAAAGAAGGAAAAGAAATTCAGTTATTCTTAGATGGTGAGTGGGTTTTATAATAATTAATAAAAAAAATAATTGTTGCTTTTTTAGTTATAATATGGTATATTATATATTGTAAACAGATAAAACGAGAGGAAAGAGTGGGAAATCCCACTCTTTTGTTTTGGTAAAGTTAAAATTTGGAGGTAATTATTTTGGCTAAAGGCAAAAAAGCTATTGAAGTTGTTGAAGATATTGTAAGGCCTGTTTGTGATGAATTAGGGCTTATCTTATGGGACGTTAGATTTGAAAAGGAAGGTCCTGAGTGGTTTTTAAGAGTGTTTATTGATAAAGATGGCGATGAAGGTATTTTTATTGAAGACTGTGAAAATCTATCAAGAAGGGTTGATCCTTTGATTGATGAAGCTGATCCTATCAAAGAAGGTTATTATTTTGAGGTTTCATCGGCTGGTCTTGGTAGAAAATTAACTAAAGAATTTCACTTTAAAAAGAAAATGGGCGAAGTTATATTAGTAAAATTAATTCGTGCAGTTGATAAAATTCGTGAATACGAAGGCGAATTAGTTGATTTTATTGACGGCGAAATACATTTAAAAATAAACGAAAACGAAATTATTAAAGTTTTATTAAAAGACACATCTTTTGTAAAATTATGTGATGATAAAGATTTATTTTAGGAGGATAAAAAGGACATGAATAAGGAATTTTTTGAAGCTCTTGATGTTATTGAGAAAGAAAAGGGTATTAAAAAAGAGGTTTTACTAGAAAAGATTACTAAAGCTATGGAAGTAGCTGTTGAAAAAGATTTAGGAATAGAAGGAAATGTTAGCGTTATAGCAGATCCAGTAAAATATAATTTTGCAGTTTCTATTGTTAAATTAGTTGTAGACGAAGTTGAAGATCCAGATAAAGAAATAGCTTATGAAGATGCAAGAAAAATTAAAGCTAGAATTAAAGTTGGCTCTGAAATTGGAATTCCACTGAAAATGAAAGAGTTTGGATATATCGCAATCGGTGCTGCAAAAAATGTTATTAGACAAGGTATAAAAGAAGCCGAAAGAGCACAGCTATTTGAAGATATGAAAGATAAAACTCAAGAAATACTAACTGGTATTGTTCAAAGAAGAAATGAGAGAAGCAATGCATTAGTTATTCAAATTGGAAACAATGAGTTTATCTTGCCAAAAGACGAGCAAATTCCAGGCGAAGATTTTCAAAGGGGCGAATATATAAAAGTTTTTGTTGTTGATGTTATTATGACAGAAAAAGGAACAGCAAAAGTTATGCTAAGTAGAACACATCAAGGATTTGTAAAAAGAATGTTTGAACTTGAAGTTCCTGAAGTTTTTGAGGGAACAGTTGAAATTAAAAGCATTTGCAGAGAAGCAGGCGCTAGAACAAAAATGGCTGTTATATCTGCTGATGAAAACGTTGATGCAATCGGTGCTTGTATAGGACCAAAAAGAAGCCGTATAGATGCAGTTATAAATCAAATTGGTGGAGAAAAAATAGATATTGTAAAATATAGCGATGATCCAGTTGAATTTATTTCAGCAGCATTATCTCCAGCATCTGTAACAAGTGTTGAAATTCTATCAGAATCTCCAAAAGCATGCAGAGTAACAGTGCCAGACGAACAGCTATCATTAGCTATTGGGAATAAAGGACAAAATGCTCGTCTTGCAGCGAGATTAACTGGCTATAATATAGATATACACCCACAAAGCGGATACTTTAATAAAGAAAATAGCGAAGTGTAAGTTTGAGAGGAATGAGTGATATTTATGGCAATAAAAAAAATACCTCAAAGAAGGTGTCTGGGTTGTAATGAATCTAAAGATAAAAAAGATTTAATAAGAGTTGTAAAAAACAATCAAGATGAAATATCAATAGATTTAATAGGAAAAAAACCAGGCAGAGGCGCATATATATGTCATGATATAGAATGCTTAAAAAAAGCTAAAAAAGCAAAAAGAATCGAAAGGGCCTTTTCAATGCAAATAGAAGAAGATATCTTTTTAAGACTTGAAAAGGAGATACAAGATGAACAATAAGATAATTTTTGCGCTATCTCTTGCTAGAAAAGCAGGGAAGGTTGCACATGGGTTTGACCATGTTAAAGAATTAGTTTTAAAAGGCGAAGTTCATTTACTTATTGTGACAAGTGATATCAGCGAAAAAACACTAAAAAGAGTTGAGTTTTTTGCACAAGATATTATAAAAGTGAACAAAATAGAATTTACACAGTATGATATATCGCAAGTTTTAAATAGATTAACAGCTATTGTGGCTATTACAGATGAAAATCTTGCAAATTTATGCAGAAATGCATTAGAAGATTAAAGGAGTTAAATAATATATGGTAATAAAATATAAAATCAAAGATTTAATTGATGATTTTAGCCTTGATTCTAAAGCCAGTATTGGTGAAATAGAACAATTACTAAAAAAACAAGAACTAAAAAAGACAACAGTTTTATCAGAAGATGAAGCTAATGTTTTATTTGAACATTTTACTAATAAAGCAAGTGTTCCAAATATGAATGAATATTTAGAAAAGGCTTCAAGTAAAAAAGAAGTTAAAAAAGCGCCGGATAAAAAAGAAACAGCACCAGTAGCTAAAAAAGCTGAAACAGCACCAGTGAAAAAACAAGAGGGAAAACCAGCTGTAAAACAAGAAGTTAAAAAAGAAACTCCTGTTCAGCAAAAGCCTGCTGATCAAAAACCAGTTGCGCAACAACAGCAAAAACCAACTCATACAAAACCAGCACAACAAAAGCCAGTTTCAAATGAGCCGTTAAGAAAAGCTGATGGCACTGTGGTGCAAAAGCCAGTTCATCATAAACCTAAAAATAATACAGAAGCTGTAAAACAAGAAAGAGTTACAGTTACTGTTGACACGCGTCAATCAAATGTAAATTTAGATAAATTCAATGAAAAATATGATAAACTAGCTCAATCAAGAAACTTTAATAACAATAGAAAAAACACTAACTTTGGTGGCAAACAAAAGTTTGGTAAAAACAATAAAAACAACCAAAAAATGGGCCAATATGCTAAGAAAAAGGTTGAAACTGAAGCTCAAAAATTAGAAAGATTACATCTTGAAAAAGCTAGAAAAGCTCAATTAAAAGTTCAAATTCCTGAAGAAATTTCAGTTGGTGAACTTGCAACAAGATTAAAAGTTACAGCATCAGAAGTTGTTAAAAAATTAATGGGGCTTGGAATTATGGCTTCAATTAGCCAAATAGTTGATTTTGATACTGCATCTTTAATTGCCGAAGAATTAGGCGCAAAAGTTGAAAAAGAAGTTGTTATCACTATTGAAGAAAGATTATTTGAAGAAATTGAAGATACAACAGAAAACACAGAACAAAGACCTCCAGTTGTTGTTGTTATGGGACATATCGACCATGGTAAAACATCATTACTTGATGCTATTCGTAAAACAAGTGTTACTGAAGGTGAAGCTGGTGGTATCACTCAACATATCGGTGCATACCAAGTTACTGCTAATGATAAAGTGTTAACATTTTTAGACACTCCAGGACACGAAGCGTTTACTTCAATGCGTCAAAGGGGTGCACAAATCACAGACGTTGCAATATTAGTTGTTGCGGCTGATGATGGTATTATGCCTCAAACAATTGAATCTATAAACCATGCAAAAGCTGCTGAAATTCCAATAATTGTTGCTATTAATAAAATGGATAAACCAACAGCAAATCCAGATAAAGTAAAACAAGAATTAACAGAACATGGCCTAGTTGTTGAAGAATGGGGCGGTGATGTTATAGCAGTGCCAATTTCAGCTAAAACAGGCGATGGAATCGACACTCTTTTAGAAATGATAACTTTAATTAGCGACGTTGCTGAAATAAAAGCAAATCATGATAGAAGAGCAAAAGGTGCTGTTATTGAAGCAAGACTTGATAAAGGGCTAGGTCCAGTTGCAACAATTTTAGTACAAAATGGTACTCTAAGAAAAGGCGATATAATTATCGCTGGTACTGCAGTTGGTAGAGTTCGTGTTATGACGAATGATAAAGGCGTTAGATTAGAAGAAGCAGGCCCATCAACTCCAGTTGAAATTACTGGTCTTACAGAAGTTCCAACAGCTGGCGACTTATTTGATGCTGTTGAAGACGAAAAATTAGCAAGAGAGTTAGCTGAACAAAGAACAAACGTGATTAAAGAAGAAAAATTCAATTCATATAAAAAAGTTACTCTTGATAATCTATTTAGCCAAATTGAAGAAGGCGAAATGAAAGAACTTCCAGTTATAGTTAAAGCCGACGTTCAAGGTTCGGCGGAAGCTGTTAAACAATCATTAGAAAAATTAAATAACGAAGAAGTTAGAGTTAAAGTTATTCACGCAGGCGTTGGTGCTATTAATAAAAGCGACGTTATGCTTGCATCTGCGTCTAATGCTGTTGTTATTGGATTTAATGTTCGTCCTGATGCAATCGCTAAAGTTGAAGCTGATGAAGAAGGAATTGAACTACGCATGTATAGAGTTATCTATGATGCTATAAACGATGTAACTGATGCGATGAAAGGTATGCTTTCTCCAAAATTTAGAGAAGTTGAACTTGGAACAGCTGAAGTTAGAAGTGTTTACAAAATTTCAAGCTATGGTACTATTGCAGGCTCATACGTTAAAACTGGTAAAGTTGCAAGAAATGCAAAAATCAGAGTTGTGCGTGATGGTATAGTTATAGCTGAAGATGAAATAGATTCATTAAAAAGATTTAAAGATGACGTTAAAGAAGTTGCAACTGGCTACGAATGTGGTATCGGGTTAGAGAAATTTAGCGACATTAAAGAAGGCGATATTTTTGAATCATATATAATAGAAGAATATAAAGATTAATAAATAAAAGAGTGATTTTTTCACTCTTTTACTTAGCCTTACTTTATATATTTTGAACACGTTTTATAATAATTAAATAGGCTATCTATCTTCG
>CAYJGG010000013.1:0-42180 GCA_964369915.1 uncultured Oscillospiraceae bacterium
AATCCATCTACCCCAACCAAAAAAGAGTTCACTCGCAAGAGTGGGCTATTTTTTTCGTTTGGACTTAATGAGAAACGGCTTAAAAAAACAGCGAATCCATCTAATTAAGCAAAAAAACTCACACTAAAGAGTGAGTTTTTTATTCTAAATTCAGCTTATAACTAAATCCTTTATCTGATTCTTTTTCTTTAATAAATCCAACACTTTCAAATGTTTTTTGAGAAGAAATATTATATTTATAAATTTCTTTAACTCTAAGAGAAGAAAACCCAAGTGATTTTGCATGCTTTATTAAAGCAGTAATTACTTGCTTTCCTATTCCTTTTCCACGATAATTTATATCACCTATTACAATAGGCATATCATTTTTTGAAAACGCCACATCTCCAATAGGGAAAAACTCTCCATCTTTGTGCACTTCTATAAAATACAATTCATAATTTTCATTAAGATAGCTGTACATTTTATTTAATTTATCAATATCATATGGTGTTTTTATGCCGTCCACCATATAAACAGTATCTATATTTTGATACCACTTTAATGCAAAATCATGATTATTATCATATCTTCTTAATCTTAATTTGTCATTTATTTCTATTAATTTAGTTAGCTCTTGAATATTCTCCTTCATAATTATCTCCTACTACATATATAAATGCTCTATAATAATTATACCCATATGATTTACATTTTTCAATCTATTTTAATATAAAGTTATTTTAATATTCTATTTTCAGCATCACTAACTTTCTCTTTTTCTTCTATCGAAATAAACATCTCTTCAGTTTCCTTTTGCGCTTCTTCTAACTCTTTAACTATATTACTTATCTTATTGAATAGGGTGTAATACATTTTTTTATATTCTATATAATCTTTCATAATTAATATCCTTTCTATTTTTGTTAGCATTTTGTATTATTCTTAGTTTATTATACACTTTTCTCAGAATTTACGCAAGTGCGTATACGCCGAATAGTATTTAGCAGTAGAATTAACTAGAGGTGATATTATGTTAATAAAAGATGCGGTTGTATATAAATTTCAAAAAATATGTATTGAGAGAGGGATTAAATATAATGCTCTTGCCAATATTTCGGGCATTACTCCATCCACAGTTTACTCTATGTTTGATGAAAATAGGCGAGATGTATCAATTACTACTATAAAAAAACTATGCGATGGACTCGATATTTCAATAATCGATTTTTTCAATGACGATGTTTTTAAAAATTTAGAGCAAGAAATAATATAAAGGTTTAATTTTATGATAAACAGATTAAAAGATTTAAGAGAAGATTCAGATTTTATCCAAGCCCTTTTAATCCTAACTAGCCTAAAATCTGATAAATTTTTCCTAAACCTGCGTTAAATTCATTTATAAGGCGAAAGCATTATTACATAAATTTGCCTTGTTTTATAAAAAATTTATGGATTTTAGGTCGCAGATTTCAAATAACTAAAAATCCTTTATATCAAGGCAAAAGCACGACGGAATGCTTTGTGCTTTTCAAGTGCTTTTAACGAAGATAGAGAAAGATTTTTAGCTATTTGAAACTTGTTAGAATTAAAAGAACTTGGAGAACCAAACTCAAGTTGCAAAAATTTTAGAAATGTCGCAAACTGAATATTCTAAATATGAAACTTTGGAAAATGATATTCCTACCCAAGTTTTAATAAAATTAGCAAATTATTATAATACTAGTATTGATTATATTTTATGCCAAACAAATAATAAAGAAAGATATAAATAAATTATAATCTGCAAACTAAAAACCGACATCAGTAGATGTCGGTTTTTGTTATTTTATTATCTTCTTAGTCCAGTTGTTTTTGGTTCTTCTCCAATTTGTCTTAATAGATAAGCCGGAACTAATGAATGTTTTAATGCTGTTTCTTTATCGATTTTGCCTTCTTTATAAAGATTTGCAATGCTAACGTCCATGCTAATCATTCCTTCAGCAGAAGATGATTGTATAATATGGTTGATTTGGTGAGTTCTACCTTCACGAATTAGCGTTCTAATAGCGTTATTACAATGCATAACTTCAAAAACTGGTAAAATTTCGCCTGTTTTTGTTAAAACTAATTGCTGGCAAACAACAGTTTGTAATACCATTGAAAGCTGCATTCTAATTTGGTCTTGTTGGTTTGGTGGGAAAGTGTCCACTAATCTATCAATAGAGTTTGCAGCACCTAGTGTGTGAAGTGCTGATAAAACTAAATGTCCTGTTTCAGCTGCTGTTAATGAGATATTAATAGCCTCTGCATCACGTAATTCACCAATTAATATAACATCAGGGCTTTGACGAAGTGCCGCTCTTAATGCCACTGGATAGCTACCAGTGTCTAAAGAGATTTCCCTTTGGCTTACAATACTTTGTTTATGTGCGTGTAAAAACTCAATTGGATCTTCTAGTGTTATAATATGAGCTGGTGATGTTTTATTGATTTCATCTAAAATACAAGTTAGTGTAGTTGTTTTACCACTAGCAGATGAACCTGTCACTAAAACAAGGCCTCTCTTTGTGCTTCCAAGCTCTAAAATTTCTTTTGGGATATGATATTCTTCTGCTGTTGGAAGAGAGAAAGGAATAACCCTAATTACCGCTGCAACTGAGCCTCTTTGCTTATATGTGTTAATTCTAAAACGAGATACATCTTTTACTGCAAAAGAAAAGTCGTCATCTCCTCTTTCTTTAATAATGTTTATATCTCTTTTTCCTAAATCATAAATTTGACGAATTAAATTATCTGTTGCTTCTGGCATTAATTTTTCTTCTGTTATAGTTTCGATTTTTTGTTTTGCTTTAAAAGATGCAGGACGGCCTGTGATTAAAAATATATCCACTGCCCCTCTATCAACTGCATATTTTAATAAATCTCTAACATCGTCACTACCTCTTTTTTCGCCTGTTGCAGTTGTGACAATGTCGCTTACCATACTTTTAACATTTGTTGTTAAATTTTCTGTTTCTCCTGATATATCTTTTAAAAGATCTTTAACGTTTGAAATTAAGCTATTTGAATTATTCATATTTTCCATTTTCTTTAGCACTCCATTCTTTAAATTATATAATTATCGTTTGCCAGCTGTATCTTGTTAATATATCTGGCTGATTTAAGTTAACGCCTATTTTAACTTGTAAAACTTTTATATCGTTTACTGGCACTGTATACTCTACTATTATTTCATCAATCTCATTAACTTCTACTACATTAAATTCATTCATCGCTAAAACTTCTTCGATATCTTCAGCGGAATTTGAAAGTATGAGATTGTGTAATTCGGCTAGTTTTTCTTCTGCTAATAAATCCGCAGCGTAATACTGTGTAACAGAATCTGCTGCTCTATTTGAAAGCTCAGTATCGTTTCTTGCTGTTGTTGTTACTAATAGCGAAAAAGAAACTAAAACTAACACTGTGAAAAATGTTATAAGTGATGTAATTCCAAGGCTAGTACTCGAATGTCGATTAGTTTTCATACACAGCCCCCCTATCTCCACTTACATATTTTGCAACTTCTAAAGAGTAAATCGAGGTATCGTCTGTATCAATAATTTCTATTGTTGATATAACCAGTCCATTATTTTCACTTAAAGAGAATGTTGCATAAAATTTTGATTCCTCTTTAGTTTTCACTTCTTGCCAATCTTCATTATAATAAATATAATTTAAATTTTCACTAGGAGTTGTTATAATATAATTTGAAATCTTGTTTTCATCTCCATCGCAAGCTTTAATTGTTTCTGCTATACTTTGCGCTGTTAAAGTTGCCATTGAAAGCTCTCTACTTTCATCGCTTTCATTAAATCCAACAACAAATAAAGTTAAACAAACAGCTGCGCATATTGTGAAAATCAAGCAGTTTACAACTAACTCTACTAAAAAGAAATTCCCTTTTTTCTCACCCATATCTTTAGACACCTCCATTTTCATAAGATTCTAAAAATATTATAGCATTATAGCTATTTCCATCTTCGTCTAAAACACTCACATTTAATAATCCTTCATCGCTTATTTCAAATTCAAATCCAGCCATAGGCATTATTTCTTGCCCTGTGTTTTCCATCACTTCATACCCTTCAGGCACTAAAACTTCACAAAGATATCCATTTTCAACATAAACCCATGTTTCATAGATTAATTCATTTATTTCTTGAGATAAAACAATCGCTTGAGAGGAGTGTAATTCATCTAGTCTTACCATTCCATTCATTTCATTTTGTCTTATCTTTTCAGTTAAATATAAAACAGATGTTCTAACGTTGTAGTTTTGATTGGAGGATTCAACATTTTTATCATAAACATCAACGCCGATTACTGCTAAGAATAAAGCACTAAAAGTGTAAACAGCAAATAACATTACTGTGAATATTAGTGCAAGTTTTCCTTTTCTTTGATTCATTTATATCCTCCTTTATTTAATATATAATAATATTATTCAATATAAAAAACTGACATTTGCGGAATTAAATTCGCGCCTAAAAATTCATAGTGAATAATATATTTCTCTTCGTCATACACCAAATTATAATTATCCTCTAAGTATTTTACATTATTAGGATAAGCGCCTTCTATTGCATAGCATTGAACAGCACTTCTAGTAACTGCATTTAACAATAATGTTTTTTGCTGATTTATAACATCAACAGAAACACTTCTAACGCCCATATTTGTAATTGCAATAATTACGCCTACAAGAAGGATTGATAAATTGGTTGTATTAAAAATCATTTTTTTTATTCTTTTTGAAAGAGTCATTTTTTCCAAAATATTTCTCCCTTCTTACATTCCTGTTAATATACCTGTTATTGGAAGCATTACTGAAAGCATTACTGTTCCAACCATTATACATAAAAATGCAACTAAACTTGGTTCAATTATTCCAACTAATTTTTGCACATTATATTCTGTTTCTTCTAAATATCTTTCAGAAACTGCCATTAACATTTCGCTTTCTGAACCACTTCTCATACCTGCAGAAATCATCCCGTTATAAGTTGGCCTAAATATTGTGCTGCTGATAATAGCTTCTGAAAGTGCTCCGCCTTTTTCAACATCTTTAATAATTAAATTTATTTTTTTATGCATTTTTTTGCTATCAACTATCATTTTACTAAATTCTAAAGCATTAATTAAATCAACGCCGCTTAAAAGCATTAATGATAATGAAAAAGCAAATCTATTTGCATTTTCTGATTCTGAAAGGTTTTTTGTTAAAAAGAAAGTGTCATACATTTCTTTTAATTTTCGTTTACCGCCTTTTGATAAGTTCATAAGGACGAATATTATTATAATAGCTGCAAGCACTCCAAAAATTACTGCAGAATATTGATTTAATGTGCTACCAATATTTAATAATAATGTTGACATAGGATTTAAAGCAAGGCCCATTTGAGTGAAAACTCCCTCAAAAACTGGCATTACTTCCACTAGAATTACAAATATTACTGCAAAAACCATTGTTGCCATTACCATAGGATAAAAAGCTGCTGATTTTAAACTTTGAGCTAATCTATCTTTTCCTCTATAATAGCTCGCTAGTGAAGAAGAAACCTCTTCTACCCTACCTGTTTGTTCTGCAACTTCAATCATCCCAATTACATAGTTTGGAAAACAATTACATTTTGCTAAAGCTTCTGAAAAAAATAAACCATCGGCAACATTTTCATAAAGACGAGTAAATAATTTTTTATCCGAAGCATTTTCTGAATTTGTTGAAATTATATAAAGGCTTTCCCAAGTAGGAATTCCGCTTTTTGAGAACATTGCAAGTTGCTCAAAAAAATGAGCTAACTGTGCTGCTGGTAATTCCTTAAAATTTTTATTATTTTTTGATTGTTGTGCCATAATCACCTATCTCCTATCAATAAAAAAACATTGCGTTATAGTTTTCACCATCGCCTATGTATGCTAATATGTCTGATCTGCCTCCGCTTGAAGCGTCAAATGTTGGATCCATTCTAACCCACGTTTCGCCGTTAAACTCAATAGCATTATTTATCCAGCCTGTTTCTTTGGTATACACGCTTATCCAAGCATGATACACATCTCCTGCATAACCTAAAACGAGTTGTGTTGGAATTCTTTGTGCTCTAAGCATTGTGGTCATTAAAACTGCATAATCAAAACACAAACCTTTTTGAGTATCCAAAGTTTTATTTGTGTCTGGGATATAAAACGTTGTAACTTGTTCTGCAAAATCATAGTCGTACTCTATATTACTAATTACATAATCATATATCATCTCAACAGCTTGCAATTCGCTTCTAGCTTCTTTTACTAATTCTTCACTTAATATCACCGCTTCACTTGTTGCATCAAAATCAACATAATAGCTTGGATATAAAAACCCTTGTATATCATCTTCTAATGCCACTGAAAAATTAAAGCTGTCAACTTGCGCATAAGTTGTTCCTTGAATATTCTCATTAATTGTTATCGTATAATCTCCACTGCCAGGCGCTAAGGGGAAAGCTGTGTATTCGCTAACTCCTGTTATCTCATATGTATACTTCTCTCCTCCTGCCTTAGTTATAAGCATCATAACCTTTGGGCTAGATCCTGTATACTTTAGCATAAAGTATCCCTTTGCTACATTTGATATATCAAGAGAACTTGCATTCCCATTTATTACATTAACCCCATCTGCTAAAGGCTGAAGTACAACTGGAACTGAATCCCTAGGAGGTAAACTCTCATCCACCTCAACACTAGTTGATTTCGCTTCACTTGAACATGCCGTAAAAAGCAGAATAATTACTAGGAAGATTGATATTTTTTTTATTACTTTTTTGCTCATTAAAAATCACCTTTCTATATTCCTTATTATTTTATCACAAGCAAAGGAAAAAATAAACCTTTTTTTATTAATTTATATATATTATTTCACTAGTTTTCGTCTCAAAATTGTTACATTTTAAATAATTTACTTGATTTTTTAGACATAGTTTGGTAATATTATATTAATAATGATATAAAATATTATATAATATGGTTTTTAAAACTAGCTTTTGCTAGTTATTAATTTTATTTAGATGGGGTGAATTTGTGAGCAAATCTGTATATCAAGCAGAAATTTTTCTTTTTGGCGAATTAAAAATATTAATTAATGGGCAAGATATAACTCAAAATATTAAGCATTCTCCAAAGAAATTAATGCTTCTTGAATATCTTTTAGTAAACAAAAATCGTATGATTCCAACAAGCAATTTAATTGATGTTTTATGGAATGGTAAGGACGATTTTACTTTAGAGGGAACTTTAAGAACATTAGTTAGTCGATTAAGAAAAGAATTATTAGAGCACGGCCTTGAAAATGCTATTTTATCAAAAAAAGGAACATATACTTGGAACCCTGATTTAGATTGTAAAATAGATATTTTCTATGTTGAAGATCTATGTAACAAAGTTGACGAAATAACAGCGTTAACTCCTCATGCAACATCGATTTTTGAAGATATATTATATATGTATAGGGATCATCTTCTTTCTAATTCTTCTTTAAATCCATGGCTTACACCAAAGGTTTATTATTATCATAATCTTTATTTAAAAGCAATTTATAGTTATATAGAGCTTTTAAAAGGAAGTGAAAACCTTTCAGAAGTTATTAGAGTTTGTAAAATAGCTTTAGAAATAGATCCATTTGATACAACTTTAAACTTAGAATTGATGCAATCTTTATTAAACCAAGGTAAAAATAGAGAAGCATTATCTCAATATCAAAATGTTACTGATTTACATTTTAATCATTTAGGAACAAAGCCTAGTGATGAAATATTAGATTTTTATAAAAAACTTATCACTGTTGAAAAGCCAATCGAAGCGAACATTGATGATATCTTGCAAGAACTTCGTAATGTTGATAGCTATAATGGTGCTTTAGTTTGTGAATACTCTATTTTTAAAGATATTTATAGACTGTATCTAAGAAATCTAAAAAGATTAAATATTAAAATGTTTTTGGCGATAGTCAATTTAAGAACTCTTGATGCTGATCCAGATGCTGTTGATCCTTTTGAAATGGATAAGGCTATGAAAAACCTTAGAAATCTTCTTCAAATTAATTTAAGAACTGGTGATACAATTTCAAGATACAGCCCAAATCAATTCACTTTAATTTTGCCAAGTATTGAAACTTATGAAGCTGGTAGAATGGTAATGAAAAGGGTTCAAAGTTTTTACTACTCATTCCCAGAAAATTCAAAATTTAAATTAAATTTCCACATAGTTGAACTAGTGGATTAAAAAAAATTGTGTAGCAGTTTGCTACACAATTTTTATTTATGATATTTTATATTATTGTTTATACAAAATCCTCTATAAACCTGCTCTAATAGTATCATTCTTGCCATCTGGTGTGGGAATGTCATTTTGGAAAAGGATAATTTTAAATCGCTAAGTTTTTTTATTTCATCAGCTAATCCGTGGCTTGAGCCTATTATAAAACAGATATTTGAATATCCCATAACAGGCTTTTCTTTTAAAACTAAGGCTAAATCTTCGCTAGAAAGCTGTTTTCCTTCTATGCAAAGGCTAATTACATAGCTTTGCTTTGGAATACTGTTAATTATTTTTTTAGCCTCTTTTTCTAAAGTTTTATTTATAACAGAATCACTCATGCTTTTATCCATATTTGTTTCATCGTCTATTTCAATGATTTTTAAATTACAAAAACTTTTTAATCTTTTTATGTATTCACTACACCCATCTTGCATAAATCCTTTATGCGTTTTCCCTAGTGCAATTAATGTTATATTCAGCATAAAAAACTCCTTTACACATCGGTTTTATGTATTAATTAAAATTCAATTTTAGGCGAAACATCATGCCTTGCATTCACCGAAACCATAACTTCTTTTTGAATTTTCATATCTTTTTTATGCGCTAAACTTGCAAGCTCGGCTAAAGCAAGAGAAGGCATATTGTTATTATTTGATAAATGGCAAAACCTTAAATTAGTAAGCCCATCTTTTATTAAGTGTAAAGCTGTATCGCTTGCCTGCAAATTAGATAAATGCCCTGTATCAGATAGTATTCTTGTTTTTAAAAAATATGGATATTCACCAGATAAAAGCATATTTTCATCATAATTTGATTCTAATACAACAACATCGTTTCCTTTTAAATTATTATAAACATCTTGTGTCACGTGTCCTAAGTCGGTTGCAAGAGCTAGAGATTTGCCTTTTTTTGATGTAACTTTAAATCCTGTGCAACTAGCAGCATCATGTGGTGTTTCAAAGCCTTTAACAAAAAAATCACCAACCTCAACTCCTGAAAAAACATCGTCGTGAGTTTTTATATGTTTTGGTATTAAATCATTAATTCCCATATAATTTAAAGAAAATGCATTTGAATAAACTGGAACATTTAATTTTTTCAAAAACACTTTTAAGCCTGCAACATGGTCTTGATGTTCGTGGCTAACAAAAACCCCTTGTAAGTTTTTTATATCAAGGCCTAAACTGTTTAAAGCATTATTTGTGAGTCTTGCTGATTTTCCTATGTCTATTAAAATAAATTTTCCGTTTTCTTCTATCACTGAGCAGTTTCCAGAAGAGCCTGAATATAAAGATATGTAGTTTGCCATTTTTACCTCTTTTGATATTATTATATATCATTTTATGAATAAATCATTAAAACAGGCAAGGTTTTCCCTTGCCTGTTAGTATTAATATGCTGATTTTAATTGATTATCAGGCACAACAACTTTTTGCATGTCGCCGCCTAGTGATTTTATTTTATTAACTATATCCACATATCCTCTTTCAACATGTGATATTTGGCTAATTTCACTTTGTCCATTAACAGTTAATGCTGCAATAACTAAAGCCGCACCTGCTCTTAAATCAGTTGCAATAACTGGAGCTGGTCCTAATTTTTCAACACCTTCAAACACTGCTACTTTACCCTCAACTTGGATATTTGCACCCATTTTAATAAGCTCGTCGCAGTATCTAAATCTTGAATCCCATATGCCTTCTGTAACTATTGAAGTTCCTTCAGCAAGGCTTAATAAAACTCCCATTACAGGCTGTAAGTCTGTTGGAAATCCTGGATGAGGCATTGTTTTAACATTTGTGCTTTGGTATTTACCATCGCCATAAACTCTTATTGAATCATCAAATTCTTCAACATTTACGCCCATATCTTTTAATTTTGAAGTTATAGGCTCTAAATGCTTTGGAATAACATTTTTAATTGTAATATCACCTTTTGTTGCAGCTGCTGCAATCATAAAAGTTCCAGATTCGATTTGGTCTGGCACTATTGAATATGTTGCTCCGTGCATTTTTTTAACTCCGTGAATTTTAATCACATCAGTTCCTGCACCTCTAACGTCTGCGCCCATTGTATTTAAAAAGTTTGCAACGTCAACAATATGTGGCTCTTTTGCAACATTTTCTAAAACAGTTGTGCCTTTTGCCATAACAGCGGCAAGCATTGCATTTATTGTTGCCCCAACTGAAATTGTATCAAAGAACACATGAGCTGCTTCTAGTGATGTGCTTTTAATATTAATCATTGCATAGTCCATTGAATTTTCAGCGCCTAGTGCAGTGAAAGCTTTTAAATGCTGATCAATTGGTCTTGCACCTAAATCACAACCACCTGGCATTGGAGATGTTGCATCGCCAAATCGAGATAGCAAACTACCTAAAAAGTAGTATGATGCACGCATTTTAACGCCTAAATCTAAAGGCACTTCTGTTGTATCAATAGTTGATGTATCAATTTCTACTGATTGAGAAGATAATCTTCTAACTTTTGCACCTAACGCTTTTAATATATCAATTTCTTGATTAATATCACTAATGTTTGGAACATTTTCTAAGATACACACGTCATTTGCTAAAACAGTTGCAGGAAGAATTGCCACAGCAGCGTTTTTAAATCCACTTATTGTAACCTCACCTACTAAAGGCGTTCCACCATTTATAATAAATTTTTCCAAATTATCTCTCCTTAAATACAAGTATTTTGCACTTATTTTATATTCATATTTGTATTATATACAAAAAGTTGTTAAATAAACATTAATTTTAATTATTTCGCCAACTTTTATTATACCACAGCTTACCATTTTGTAAATAGATTTTTTAATCATAAATTTATGGCAAGAAACCTAATGGATCATATCTGTAATTGCCGTTTTTAACCTCGAAATGTATATGATTACCAGTAGACCAACCAGTTGAACCCATATAAGCAATAACCTGACCTTGTGACACACTTTGTCCCACATAAACTGTTAAAGATGAGCAGTGTCCATATAAAGTTTGGTATCCATTAGCATGAGCTATTATAACATGCCATCCGTATCCACTTGCATTATATTGAGCAGTAATAACTGTACCTGAATCAACTGCCACAATAGGAGTTCCATAAGATGCCGCTAAGTCGATACCATTATGAGCTGGATACTGTCCTGTAAAGCCTCTTGACCATCTAAAGTTAGTCGTTGGCCATATAAACACACCGCTACCTGCAGCAACTTCTTGACCATTCCAAAGTGTACCAATTTGTGTAATTTGAGTTACTGGCTCTGATATTACAGTTGTTGAAATAATTGTTTCTTTAACTGCAATACCGTCTATATATTCAACTTCTACTACAAGTTCATTTAAGCCGTTTACGCCAGCTTGTGAAACTCTTGAAGTTAAAAGATTCATTGTGTTATTTCTTTCTTCAACTTTTGAAAAAGGAACAACTTCTTCACGCACTACTGTTTCAACGTATTTAACTTGTAAAAACGGAACAGATGCGCCAACTAATATTTCATCTCCAACCCATAATCCGCCGCCTTCAAGGTCTGGATTTAATTGGTATAGAGTTGACAGTGTAATACCATTTTTTTGTGCTATTGTTGAAGGAGAATCCCCAGATACAGTCGTGTATAATTTTTCACCACTAACTTCGCCCGTTATCATTTCAATCATTTCATCGCTGTCTTTAATGCTATCGGCAAAGAAAACACCATCTACAACCGAAACGTCTTGAACAAAGTTTACAGTTCTATTTTCTGCTCCATTTTGATAAGGGGCAAGCATAGACTCAATTGTTTCATTTAATTTATCACCATCTTCAGTAGCGCCATAGAAATCACCATCTACATATAATCCAGTTGCCTGAACTATATTTTGTGAAGATGAATTTAATATATTATTTGCAAGTTCTCTTTCTGTTATAACCTCTGTTCCTTCTTCGCCTGAAAGAGTAATCAATTTAATCTCTTTTTCAGGATTCCATTCTTGATTTGAAGTGGAAACTAATTGATTTTGAATTATATTATCCGCTTTATCAACTACTGAATAGTTTTCAACTGTTCCTATAAATTCGCCATCCATTAAAACTTCAATTGCGTAATCATTATTCGCATAAGAAACGACAACCGAGCAAAATACAGCTATTGTGATTGCTGGAACAATATAGCTAAACACTTTTCCAATAAGTCTTGAATTCTTAAAAAAGCCTTTAAATATATAGCTTATAGCAGCAAAGAATCCTTTAATGCTATTACTCTTAGTTTTTTCAAAAATAAAAGTTTCTTTTAATTTTCGATATGTGTTTTTAACTTTATCAATTGGTTCGCCTAAATCATCAAGAATTACATCAAAAAATCCTAAGATAAATCTTTTTATTGCATAAAGCCCTCTTAAAAGAAGCCTTCCTAAAGATTTTAAAACTTCTAATAGGAATTTTAAAAACGCTAAAATATAAAACTCAACGCTTGTTCCCACTTTATAAAAAAAGTCTTCGACAGCTTTTTTAAAGCCTTTTCTTTCAACTTTCTTTGTTACATCTTTTTTAATTTTATGTATAACATTATCTTTTTTTGGTTTTGTAGTAAATTTCATTAAAAAAAATTCCCTTTCTCTGTCCTTACTCATATAATCAAAGCCGAATTATATGAGTAGGGCTAGGCACTTACATCAATAAATTATACCTTTTTTTGAGTATTTTTTCAAGTTAATTGATGTTTTTTTCACAAAATAGTCTATATAATGTTATATCCTTGTAACTATTCTAACTCATTTAGTATGTTTTGCATGTCGTCTGGCAGTGAAGAATTAACAGTTTTGGATATATCTGTATTTACTAGTGTGAAAGTTAGCTCTTTGCAATGCAAGGCATGTCTTTTAATTAAATCGCTTTTATCTCCATACATATCATCACCAATTAAAGGATGATTTATAAAGCTAAAATGCACTCTTATTTGATGAGTTCTTCCTGTGTGAAGTTTAATTTTAATATAAGAATAGTTTTGATTTTTTTTAATAACTGTATATTCAGTTTTTGCATACTGCCCTTTATCGCTAACACATCTAGTGATTATTGAATCACCTTCTCTTGCGATTTTCTCTTCTATAATTCCCTCATTTTTTTCTATACATCCACTAATAATTGCATAATAAGATTTTTCAATTTTATTTTTAAACCAAGCGGCTGCATATGAATTTTTTGCTATTAAAACAAGCCCTGACGTGTTTTTATCTAATCGATTAATAATTCTTGGAATTCTATTTTCGCCTTTTTTTGCATAATACCCCATAAATGCATTTGCTAAAGTGCCTTTAGGATGATTTAAGGAAGGGTGTATTGGCATATCATAAGGCTTATTTATAACTATGCAGTATTCATCTTCATACATTATTTCAATGTTAATATCTTCTGGAATAACAGTTGTTTCTTTTTCATCTTCTACACTTAAAAGAATTTTAACTTCTTCATTTTCTTTTAGAATATAATCTGTGTTTCTTTTTATATTATTAACTAAAATTCCATTTTTAACAAATTTCATTCTTTTTATATGCGCTAAACTCACGCCTTTTTCTCTTAAAAATATATTTAGGCGTGTATTTTCTTCTTGTTCTTTAACTATATAATTTAAATACATTTTTTCTCTTTCTAAAATTTTATTTGTAAAATAGTTTTGTTTATAGTATAATATCAAAGCAAGATTATTATATAAAAAATACTAATTATTTAAAACTACTATATTTTAACATATTTACTAGATATCTTGCAAGAAAACATATAATTAATACGAGTAAAACATACGGCGGCGTAATTTTTTTAAATTATGAGGAAAGTCCGGGCTTTACAGGACAAGGATAGCTGATAACGTCAGCCGAGGGCGACCTTAGAGATAGTGCAACAGAAATAAACCGCCTAATTTATTAGGTAAGGATGGAAAGGCGAGGTAAGAGCTCACCAGCACACTAGAGATAGTGTGGCTATGTAAACCTTATCCAAAGCAACACCCGATAGTAGAGCATATGCGTCCTGCAGCTCTCAGGAGGTGGCATGAGCTATATAGCAATATATAGCCTAGATAGATCGTCGTTTAATACAGAACCCGGCTTAAGGTTTACTCGTTTAATTTATAAAAAACAAAAAAACTGAAAACAAGTGTTTTCAGTTTTTTTTATTTGGATATTATAATTTTATATTTCTAAGCATTCATTTAAAAATTTATTTAAGCCATCAAAATAAGTTTTTGCATCATCTATATAAGCACTATGTGAACCATTTTCACAATATAAAAACTCTGCGTTATCAAGCCATTCTGCCATATCTTTTACTATTTCAGGATTAACATGGTCGTGTTTTGCGCCTATTGCGAGTGCTTTTGTTTTTATATTTTTCAAATCGCTACTTCTATCCCAATTCTTAAGCGAGCCTTTAACTATAAATGGACTTCTGCCCTGAATTTCATTATAAACTACAAGTGCCACTTTAAAATCTTCCATTCCTCGCTTTGGAGTATATTGAATTCTGCAAGAACAAGGTGCGTAAAATTTTTCAAAAAGTTCTAAGTAACGTTTATCATCGTAATCTTCTTCTTCATCTTTTTTCATTACATAATCAAACTCCTCTTGAGTTAAGAGTTTTTTCATCATTCCTAGCATATACTCCATTTCACGAGGCATATCACAAGTCATATTACTAAAAACAACGCCTTTAAGGTGTCCATCATATTGATATTTTAAAGCATATTCTATAGCTAGCACAACACCCCATGAATGTCCAAGTAAAATAAACTCCTCAAGCCCTAGGCCTTGCCTTACTTGCTCTACCTCATCAGTAAATCTTTCAATTGTAGCTAAATGCTTTTCATCTGCAGATATTTCATCTGAGTATGTGGAGCCTAATTGATTATAATAAATTAACTGAAATTTCTCTAAATCAATATAATCTTCAAACTCCTCAAATTTTCGGCTATCAGCACCAGGACCACCGTGTAAAAGAAGAATTGGCATACCTTTTCCAACACTTCTTGTGTAAACACTTTTACCTTCTTTTAATTTCACCATAACAACATTATTGTTCATTTTGCACTCCTTATATCGCAACTTTTTCTTTACTTTCTTTTTCAATTTCATTTAAATATTTATCAAATAAAAATCCTGTTACTGCAAGTATGATTGATACCCCAACAGCGATATAATAAATATAATCATATCCATTTACACCATGATTATCTAAAAAGTACCCAAACATTCTATACATCCATATATCAGCACTATATCCAATAACTGATGTAATTCCAACAACTGTTCCATATATATGTAAAGGAACACGAGCTTCACCAATCGGAAGATACATGCACACTCTACCCATATTAACAAACAAGCAATATCCACTTGCTAAAACCATAGCTAATAAAAGTAAAGTTTGGCCATGTGGTAATATTATTAAAGCAATTGAAGTGATTATCGCCCCGATAGTTGTAATATACAATAATTTTGTAGATCTTCCAAATTTTTTAGCTATACCCGCACCTAAAGGTGCACCTATAAAGCGGAATACTGATTTTATAGCTATACCTACAGCCGCACTCCAAGCAATAGGAAGCATATAAGCTTCTGATAAATATGGTGCAATATAAGCAGTTGCACAAGTGATAATAAATAGCCCTAATACCATTATTGAGCAAAACCATGTTACAGGAAGTTTTAAAGCTGTACCTATATCTTTTAATTTCAATTTTTCGCTAGCGTCTTGAGTTGCATTTTCATTAACAATAAATTTTTTCTCATTAAAAAATATTGCTATCGCTAAGCCTATTGCAATACTAACTGCACCATAAGCAAACATAACTTTTGTAAAATCTCCACCTGGTTCCATTTCTTTTGCAAACATAAACAAAATTATACTTGAAACAGCTGTACTAAACAAAGAAGCTATTGTTTCAAACGCGCCAAACACTTTTTCTTGCTCATCGTCTTTTGCCATCATACGAAAAGTTTTTAACATAGCTGCCCATTGCATAAAAATAGTTGTAAAACCATAAGCTCCATAAACTAATAATATAAGACTGTAATCCGGCTTTGTTCCAACAAACATTGATAATAGTCCAGTACTTATAGTTGAAACAACCAAAAGCCATTTTGGCTTAAATCTATCTGCTAAAATCCCGCCAAAGAAATATCCGATTAAAGCTAAGATTCCATAAATTGATATTAACTCACCCATTTGGCCATTTGATAGACCATATGTGTTTTGAAAAGGTATGTAGTATATTGTTGGTAAGTAAACTATAATGGACACTGTTGTTGTAGATGTTAATAATACTAACATCAAGAAATTTGCAATTTTGCTGTTTTTCATAATTTCTGTTCTCCCATATAACTTTAATTTATTGCACGCGTGCAATTTATTTATATTTTATCATAAGAGAAAAGCTATTGCAATACGCGTACAGTTTTTTCTCTATATTTAACAAGTGAACCTTACAAATTTTAGCATGTTGCACATGTGCAAGTATTTCATTTTAGTTTTTCTTATGTTATAATTAATTTATTAATATTTATAAAACTGAAATATATAAAGAAGGAATTTATTATGGCAAAAAAACAAGACGATACTACAAGGAATATCCTTTTAGCTACTGCTACTCGTTTATTTTTTGAAAATGGATATGAAAAAACATCTATAAGAAGTATTGCAAAGGAATCAAATATTGGCTCTGGCCTTTTTTCTTATTATTTTAAAACAAAAGAAAATCTTGTAAATGAAATTCTTAATACTTCTTTTAGTAGCCTTGACATTCATTTAGATTTAATTTCTAATAATGCGATTGAAGATTTATTTATTTTTCTTTTATTAGGAGAAGCTGAAATAAATAAAGATATTAAAAAACGTAATTTTTTTAATGAAATACTGCGTAGAGATGTTCTATCTTTTAATCCTAGTAATAAAATTTTAGATTTAATTTATAAGATTTGTAATGAAAACAACATAGCTTATATTAAAGAAGATATTTATATATATGCAACCTCTTTACGAGGAGTCGAAAGAATTTTACATCAGCAGTCTCATGAAAAGAAATTAAATATCACATATTTAAAATTAAACAAAATTTTAACTCAAACTATACTTTTACCTCTTGGTATATCTTTAGAAAAAATAGATGCCTCTTATGAGAATGTTTTATCTAAATTAGATAAGGAAATAATTTCTTTATTAGATGTTTATATTTAATATGAATCAAAAAACACAAGACTTTTATATTTGTCTTGTGTTTTAATTTAATAAAAAGCAAAAAATATCTTTCGATATTATTAGGCTCTGATGACAGGATGTAAAAATTAAAATTTTTACCAGCTTTGGGCTTTCGCCCTTCAGCCTTCGAGTCTAAAAACATTACACTGTACTGTTTTTTTAACGACTCTCACCTTCTCAAGGTTCGAATCCTGTTTTTATGAAAATAAAAAAGAATATCTTTCGACATTCTTTTTTTGGTTGGGATGACAGGATTCGCTTTTTTGCGAAAAAGCCGCAGTCTAAAAACAGTCCACCGGACTGTTTTCTATACGACCTGTTCGAATCCTATCCCAGCGAAAAAAATAGTCCACTCTCACGAGTGAACTATTATTTGGTTGGGATGACAGGATTCGAACCTGCGGCATCCTGGTCCCAAACCAGGCGCTCTACCAAACTGAGCCACATCCCATTATTACTCTAAAAGAAGTATTATTTCTTTAGCGCGAATTAAATTATAATATATTAAAAAGAATTTGTCAATACTTTTTTAGAAAATAATTTATTTTTTAGTATATATATTTCTAATATAAAAAGCGGTAGAATTAACACCACTTTTTATATTAGATTTTTTAATATTATATTATTTTTGTTGTTCTTCTTCTTTTTTTGCTTTTCTTCTTTCTTCAAGCTCTAGTAAAATTGCTGGCATTTTTGCTTGGCATTTTTTATATCTAAAAAGAAGTAGTAAAAATACAACTGCCAGAGCCGCAGGAATTAAAAACATCATATTTTTAAGACCTAGTAAAACTGAATCAGGTTGAACTTGTAAACTTTGATCAAATCCAGTTAGCCCTAATAAATATCCTACTACTGCACCGCTTATCCCAATACATAGTTTTGAAATAAAATTAAAGCTTGCAATAATTAATGCGTCGGTTCTTCTTCCAGTTACATATTCATTAAAATCAACTGCATCCATCATAAATGGTGTATTTAAATTTCCATAGTAAGCAAATGCAAGTTCAACTAATCCTCCGCAAATAAGCATTAAAATAAATGATGAGTCATTCGTTACGTATCTTATTCCATAGCAAACTATAGCTAATAAAACTGAAAATATAGCTAAATTAACCTTGCCTAGCTTTTGGCTAACTTTACTGATTGTAAATCCAACAACTAAATAAGATATTGTAGCAATAGTTTGAACATATGCTATTGCTTCTGGGCGGTTTAGATTATAAGTTAGATAATACATCAATGCGCCCATTGGAATAAATGAAATTAAAACATAAACAAAGTTCATTAAGCATACATAAACAAGCATTGGATTTTTAAGTAGTGAAAGTAAATCTTTTCTTAGTTTGCTAAAATCAATATCTATTTTTTGTTTATCCGTTGTGTCAGTAACATCATAATCTTTAACAGCATGAGCCACTAAAAAATATCCTAATACAACTATACTTGCATAAATACAAACTGTCACAAAAAAGCCTTTTGCTAAATTAGTTCCATCATCTCCAAAGAAGTTTACCAAATTCATTGTTTGGCTACTAGAAATCCAAGTTCCTATTGTTGCAACAATAACTATTTTTGAACGCATATCAATACGCTCTGCAGCATTTTTTGCAATTCTTGACATCAATGTCATATATGAAATGCTAGTAACGCTATAAAGCATACCTTGCCCTATATAAGTAACATATGCCCAAACTAATTTCATTGCAGGAGATAAATCTGGCGCTGTAAATGTTAGTATTAAAAATATCGCTAACGGAATAGCACATTTTAATAAGTATGGACGACATCTGCCTTGTTTTGTGTTCGTAGAATCTATTATAACGCCTATAATAGGGTCGTTAATGGCATCCCATATTCTAGCTACTAAAAACATTGTTCCTGCAGCGGTTGGACTAATCCCAAATACATTTGTGTAAAAAAACAACATATACATTCCAAACATACTTATAACTATCTGCTGTCCTGTTTCACCTGTGGCATAAAACCACTTCACTTTATTTGGCAGAGCCATTGTTTGAGTATTTGATTGCATAATTTTTCTCCTTTTATTAATTTTTTTATTAATAAATATAATAATGGCTTGATAATGAAAACATACATCAAGCCATTTAATAATTTGCAATTTATTATATTTTGTGCATTACAAAAGTAAAGATTAAACTAAAATGGATTCCCTTATTTCTAATAGTTTTATATCTTCTTTTGATAATTTTTTTACTGCATCATTGTAAGATTTAATAATAATATCTTTTGAAATACCTAAAGGAAGAACAGATGATTCAACAATTAGATATATTAATTCTAAATATGTCATTTTAAAACCTTGAGTCAATTTTAATTCTGTAAAACCTTTCTCAATAAATTTTGCACATTGCATATAAATATAGATATCATCATCTCGGATTTTTAAATCATATTCTTTTATTATATTTTTATAACGTTCAACTGTATATATATGTGGTTCTATATCACTACCGCTCATAGTTAATCGTTGGTTAAATAGTCTTTCAACTTTTGGATTTTCGATAAATCTTACCTGCATTAGTAATTGGTATAAGAAAAGCTCTTCTAAGGAATTTTTAGCAAAACTAATTATCTCAAACGACACTTCACGAAGCTCTTTTAAAATAATATCACTAACTTCACTTATTAAATTCTCTTTAGATGTGAAATGGTAAACAACAGATCCAAGACTAACTTTTGCATTTTTTGCTATATCTCTCATCGATGTTTTTTCACAGCCATTTTCTAAAAACAATTCTTTTGCACTATATAATATATTTTCTCTTAATGTTATATTTTTTTCTTGCATTTAAACACCACTTTCAATTTTTAAAATACTAATATTTTATCATATGATATTTAATATTGCAAACTCATAACTGCTATTTATAATTTAGCCTATTTTTCTACTGCAAATTTTTCTGGTTCTTTTGCCATTAGATTTTTTAAATACTTGCTATATAGAAATGCTGTAACAAACATTACACATTGTGCTCCAAGAAGGATCCACATAATAGTTTTAAAGCCACTACTTGGATTTGAATCTAAAATTCCACCTATAACTCCAAACAACCACATATCTGAAGAGTAGCCAAGTGCTGATACAACACCAGCAGTTGTTCCGTAAATTGCCATAGAAACTTTTAATTCAGCTAAAGGAAGTAGTCCCATTGAGCCACTAAATCCGATAATAAAGCTAAAAAATGCAACTAATATAAGTGCTAGTGTTCCGATTGCTGGATCAATAGGTAATAAGATCATACCAAGTAACACAACCATTGTAATCGGTGCAAATATAAATATTACTTTATAAGAAAACCCTAATTTTCCAACTATAACTGCTGCTGCTGGCCCTGAAATTGATCTAAATACATATCTAATAGCTATACCCATTGCAACAGTTACGCTAACTGGTAGTAAATAGTCATTATTTAGCATAACACTAAAGTATGATGCAGCTGTTGTACACATATAACCTGTTAAAACGATTATTGATGTAAACCAAGTTGCTGGATTTGATAAAACTTTGCCCATTAAAGTAAAGTCTATACCGCCACCTTTTTTGCTTGATTCTAATTCTTTTTTAGAAGTTTCTGTTAAGAATTCTTCTGGTTTGTAGAAGAATAAAATTAAAGTACCGATAGTTAGTGATATGCATGCATATGTAACAATAACCCCTTCAAATCCGCCTGCACCATTGATAGCATCTGCAAATATCCAAAGTAAACTATATGAAACTATCATAGCAAACATATTACTAGTAAAGCCCCAGAAAGCATTAATTTTTGCCATTTCCTTTGTATCACCTAGCATACGAACAGCTTTCATAAAAGCTGGCCATTGTAAGAAAATAAAGCTAATTGCATATAAAACATAAATTACTAGCATAATTTCATAACTTGGAACTGTCGATGTGTACAGTGCCAGACATCCTGTGACAATAGATGATGCAACTAAAAGAGTTTTAACTCCTACTCTATCGGCTATTAAACCACCAAAGAAATACGCAAAAAATGATAGCATCCCATAAATGGATATCAATGTGCCTTGTTGCTCATTTGTTAGACCAAACAATTGCTGAAATGGTATATAGTACACTGTTGGCAGATAAACAATCGTTGATAGATTGAGCGTTAGGGATAATAACAATAGTACTAAATACTTTTTTGTGAATAAAGATTTCATAATTTTATTTCTCCTTTTTATTTAATAATAGCTTTTAAATCTTAGTATCTAAAAGCTATTAATTTTTATACTATACCTTAATAATTATTTATTTTGTAAATTCGCCATTTTCAAGAACAACTTCACCACCAACAATAACATTTATCATCGGCTTTGCCATAACCATATGGTCTTCATCTGGATTACCATCGACAATAATGATATCTGCTAATTTTCCAGCTTTTAAAGTTCCTAATCTATCATCCCAGCCAATAATTTTAGCACTGTTTATAGTTGCTTGTATTAGCATATCTATATTTTCCATATCACAGCATTCTTTTCTTGCTATAAATTCAAGACCTGGAGTTTTCATAAATGAATCGTATGGGATATCTGTGCCAAAGCCGAGAGTAAGTCCTGCTTTATAAGCATTTTTTATACAAGCATGGCTTTGATCATTAACATAAATTTTATCTGGGCTAATGTTAGCTGCAACACCTGTTAATTCGCCTTTTCTTTTGCTTGATGGCCCGCCAAGCATTGTGTAGCCTATAGCCATTGTTGGAACCAGGTATGATTTTTCTCCATTATCAACAAGCATTTTAATTGTTTTTTCATTTATTAATGAAGCGTGTTCGATAGTGTTTATTCCCACTTCAACGCATCTTTCAATAGCTTCTGTCCCATGACAGTGTACTGCTGTTGGAATTCCTGCAAGTTCTGCAACTTCTTGTAATGCTTCAAGTTCTTTAACTGTGCAAACTCTAGCTCCTGGTAGTCCGCCTTTATTTAGCATAGCGCCTGTTGCCATATATTTTAAAACATCCACTCCACGTTCAATTTGATTTCTTGCTTGTTTTCTTAATTCATCTGGTGAATCACCTATTTGATATAGTTCACCAAAATATGAGTTACCTGGAGCAGTTGGGCTTAATATCTCAGCACTTGAAAGCATTCTTGGGCCAACATATGTACCTGAATTTATTAAATCTCTTAAATTAAGTCCTATATCATTACTATTTCCAACTTCTCTTAAAAAAGTGTAGCCTTGTTTTAAATAATCTTTAACATGGAAATATGAATCTAACACACTTTTTGTGAGTGATTTTAGTCTTGGATCTTCATTTTCAAAAGTTAAAAGCATTTCTGCATGCATATGTAAATCCATAATGCCCGGCATAACTGTTTTGCCTTTCGCATCAATAATTTTTGCGCCTTCTTCAGCTTTTGCTGTTCCAGTTGGTAAGATTTCAACAATCTTATCTTCTTTTATGATAATATCACCTGTTTTTTCGCTATATCCTTCTGTTAATTCTGGAATTAATCTTGCATTTTTAATTACTAGCATCGCCTTCTCCTTTTTTGTATGTATAATTATAAAATTAATCGTACTGTACGCGTACAGTTTACGTTTTCAGTATATCCCATACGCGTACAAATTGCAATACGAAAACATCATTTTCTACATTATCTATATCTAATGAGAATAAAATTTGTGCAATATATCTATATGATTAGAATCTACTAATTTTAATTGTTTTATTTTTCGTAGTTAGCCCGTAGCCTTACTCATATAATCCGAACCGCTTAAAACTTATAAATTCCTTATATGAGTAAGGCTAGCCTTGCGGTTTTGCTTTTGTTACCATAAAACTAAAGTTTAGTAAATTCTATTTTTAAAACATAATTTTTATACACAAAAAAGGTAATCCATTTCTGGATTACCTTTTTAATATTATTCATTTATTGATTGTTTAACATTTAATCTTGCTAAAGATCTTTGGATTTTGATATTTGCTCTTGCAATTGCTTTAGAATCTAACGAAGTAGCATTCACTACTTTCCTCGCTTCTTCTAAAGCTTTTTTAGCTCTTTCTTCATCGATTTCATCGCTCCATTCAAAAGTTGAAGCTAGAATTTTCACATCGCCGTTTGTGACAGCCAAAAGACCGCCCATACAAGCCGCTATGCGTTTTTTATTATCAATTTGTATTGTAGCCTTTCCAATACCAATAGCTGTAATATAATCAATATGCCTTGCTAAAATACTTACATCGCCCGTAGTTGTTCTAACGGTTACACTACTCGCTTCACCTTTATAATGAACACCATCGTTTGTAATTATTTCTAAATTGAAGGATTGCATAATTATAATCATTCCTTTCTTTTAGTTTTAACTTTTTTTAAAAAGAATTAGCTAGTTTGTTTTGCTTTTTCTACAACATCATCGATTCCGCCTGCAAATAAGAATGCAGACTCAGGTAGGCTATCATGCATACCTTCCATGATTTCTTTAAACCCTCTAATCGTTTCGCTTAAAGGAACATATTTACCTTGCATACCTGTAAATTGTTCAGCAACATTAAATGGTTGTGATAAGAATCTTTGAATTTTTCTAGCACGGTTAACGATTAATTTATCTTCTTCTGATAACTCATCCATACCCATGATAGCGATAATATCTTGAAGTTCTTTATATCTTTGCAGAATACTTTGAACTCCCCTTGCAACAGCGAAATGCTCTTCGCCAACTATTTCAGGTGTTAATATACGGCTGTTTGAATCCAGTGGATCAACCGCAGGGAAAATACCTAGAGCCGCAATTCCTCTAGCTAGAGTTGTTGTAGCATCAAGATGGGCGAAAGTTGTAGCTGGAGCCGGGTCAGTTAAGTCATCGGCTGGCACGTAAACTGCTTGAATAGAAGTTATCGAGCCTTTTTTAGTTGATGTAATTCTTTCTTGAAGTGCACCCATTTCAGTTGCAAGTGTTGGCTGATAACCAACGGCTGAAGGCATACGCCCTAAAAGAGCTGAAACCTCAGAACCTGCTTGTGTAAAACGGAAAATATTATCAACGAATAAAAGAACGTCTTGATTTTCTTCATCTCTAAAGTGTTCTGCCATTGTAAGACCAGTTAATGCAACGCGCATTCTAGCCCCAGGTGGCTCATTCATCTGCCCATAAACTAGAGCAGTTTTATTAATAACGCCACTTTCTGTCATTTCGTGGAATAAGTCATTACCCTCACGAGTTCTTTCGCCAACGCCAGCGAAAACTGATAGACCACCGTGCTCATTAGCAACGTTTGTGATTAATTCTTGGATAAGAACTGTTTTACCAACACCCGCACCACCAAACAGACCGATTTTACCACCCTTTGTATATGGGCAGATTAAATCGATAACTTTAATACCAGTTTCTAGTATTTCAGCTGAAGTTGTTTGTTCTTCGTAGCTTGGTGCTTTTGCATGGATTGGCATATATTTTTCGGATTTTGGTGTTTCTTTTCCGTCAACTGCTTCACCTAGAACATTAAATATTCTTCCAAGTGTAACTTCGCCAACTGGAACAGTAATAGGGCTGCCTGTGTCGGTAGCTTTAGCGCCACGAACAAGGCCATCTGTTGAAGCCATCGCAATACATCTAACAACATTATCTCCTAAATGCTGTGCAACCTCAACCACTAGAGATTCCCCGTTGTGGTCAACGTTAACTGCATTTAAAAGAGCTGGAAGATGCTCATTTTCAAAACGAATATCGATAACAGCGCCCATTACCTGAGTAACCTTACCTACTTCTAACTTACTCATGTATTAGTTCTCCTTAATTTTAATTAATTATTCAAGTGCACCTGCACCAGAAACGATTTCTGTTATTTCTTGTGTAATAGCAGCTTGTCTTGCTCTGTTGTAAACTAGGGATAGTTTATCAACCATTTCAGCAGCATTTTTTGAAGCTGCATCCATCGCTGTTCTTCTAGCGCCAAGTTCACTCGCCCAGCTTGAGGTTAAGCCACCATAAACTAAAGCCGAGATATATTGAGGTGTTAGCATATCAAACAGTTCATCGCCACTCGGCTCAAAAACTGGTGCTACAACTCTTTTATCATCTTCTTTTGTTTCTACCATTATATTTGTCATTGGTAACACATTTATTACTTTTGGTTCTTGAGATAGCATAGAAACGAATTCTGTGTAGCCTAGCATAACAGAATTAATTTCGCCATCTGCAAACATTTTTGATACTGTGTGAGCTATTAAATTACAATCCCCAATTGAAACATCTTCAACTAAGTAAAAATCTTCAGTTACGATTTCATACCCTCGTCTTTTACAGTATTCAAGCGCTTTTTTTCCTATTGGAATAACGCAAATTTTTTCATCATCTTTTGAAGTGGCTGCAAAAAGTTTAAACATATTATTGTTGTATCCGCCTGCAAGCCCTCTATCACCCGCCATTAAAACATATAGTTTTTTATTTTCAGCATTTTTGTTTCCATCAATAAAAACTGATTTAAAATCTTTATTATGAGAAACAATATCGCTTAATGTTTTTAAAACTGTATTAAAATAAGGCTGTGATGCTTCAAAATTTGCTTTCGCTTTTCTTAGTTTAGATGAGGCAACGAGTTCCATAGCTTTTGTTATCTGCATAGTGCTTTCAACACTTCTAATACGCAGTTTAATGTCTTTCATTGAACCGCCCGCCATAGATTACACCTGCCTTTCAATTAGTTTGATGGGATGAATTTTGTTTTAAAGCTGTTAACAGCTTCAATAATTAATTCTCTTGTTTCATCGCTTAAAGCTCTTGTTTGTTTTAAACTATCAATTATTTGTGGATAAGTTGATGCTACATATTCAAACAATTCAGCTTCAAATCTTTGAACGTCTTCTGTTTTAATATCTTTTAAGTATCCGTTAGTTACTGCAAAAATAATTATAACTTGTAGTTCAACGTCAACTGGTTTAGTTTGCGCTTGTTTTAAAACTTCAACTATTCTTTCACCTAGTGCAAGACGATTTTTTGTATCTTCATCTAAGTCTGAACCGAATTGAGAGAAGCTCTTTAGTTCGATGTATTGTGAATATAAAAGTTTTAATTGTCCAGAAACTTTTTTCATAGCTGGAATTTGAGCAGAACCACCAACACGGCTAACTGAAACACCAGGGTTTACCGCTGGACGAATACCAGCGTTAAATAGTTCTGTTTCAAGGAAGATTTGTCCGTCTGTAATTGAAATTACATTTGTTGGGATATATGCTGCGATATCGCCAGCTTGAGTTTCGATAATTGGAAGTGCTGTTATAGAACCGCCGCCGTATTCTTCTGATACTCTAGCCGCTCTTTCAAGCAGTCTTGAGTGAAGATAGAAAACGTCACCAGGATACGCCTCACGTCCTGGAGGACGACGTATTAATAGTGAAAGAGCACGATAAGCAACAGCGTGTTTTGATAAATCATCATAAACGATTAAAACATCTTTGCCTTGCTCCATAAAGTATTCCGCCATAGTAACACCTGTGTATGGTGCTATATATTGTAGCGGTGCAAGTTCACTTGCAGTTGAAGAAACGATGATTGTATAGTCCATAGCGCCTGCATGAGTTAGAGTTTCAACTAGTTGTGCAACAGTTGAAGCTTTTTGCCCGATAGCTACATATACACAGATAACATCTTTCCCTTTTTGGTTTATAATTGTATCAGTTGCGATAGTTGTTTTACCAGTTTGTCTATCTCCGATAATTAATTCCCTTTGTCCACGTCCAATTGGAATCATAGAGTCGATAGCTTTAATACCCGTTTGTAATGGCACGCTAACACTTTTTCTTTGAATAATACCTTTAGCTGGTCTTTCAATTGGAAGTGTTTTTGAAGTTGAAATAGGACCTTTACCATCGATAGCTTCGCCTAAAGCATTAACAACACGACCTATTAATTCTTCACCAACTGGTACAGAAATAACATTGCCTGTTCTTTTAACAGTGTCGCCTTCTTTAATGCCTTCATCGTTACCCATGATAACAAGTGAAACGCTTTCTTCTTCTAAGTTTAGCGCCATACCAAATTCACCATTTGGGAATTCGATTAATTCATTTGCCATACAATTATCAAGCCCATAAGCTTTTGCGATACCATCACCTACTTGAATAACAGTACCCGTTTCGCTTTGCTCGATTTTTTTATCAAAGTTTTTTATTTGTTCTTTGATAATTTTGCTTATATCTTCAGGTTTCAGTTGCATTCATACACCTGCTTTCTTTCAATTTAATTAAATGCTTGATTTTAATAATTGTGATTTTAATTGCTTTAGTCTAGTGTTAACTGTTCCATCAAATTCTGAATCGCTAAATGCTATCACCATACCGCCGATAACTTCTTCATCGATTTTTGTGTTTAATAAAATAGTTTTATTTGTGATTTCTTCTAAACGCTTTTTTAGTTTTTCTTTTGCATTTTCTGAAAGAGAAATCGCTGTTGTAACACTAACTTTTTCAATATTATGATAAACATTGTATTTTTCTTCAAAAACTGTAAAACTTTCCTTTAATTCATTCACATCTTTTCTTAAAACCATAACTTTAATATAGTTTAGTAAAGAAGTGTTTATTTTTCCATTAAAAACATCGTTTACAAGCTTTACTTTTTCATCTTTGTTTATCATTGGCGCACAAAGTGTTTTTAAAAACTCTGGCGTTTGCAAAAAAGCTGATTCTAAAACTTTTGTTTGCTCTAAAATTTCTTTATCTGCTTTTTCTTCAAGAGCGATTTCAAACAAGCTTTGCGCATATACTGCGGCTAATTTACTCATTTAACATCACCTACATTTTCAATAAAATCTAAAATTAAAGCTTCGTGCTCTTCTTTTGAGATTTCTTTTTGAATTATTTTTTGTGCAATAGCAACAGAAAGCTCTGAAATATCTGTTTTGATATTTTCATAAGTTTTCTTTCTCTCTTGCTCAATTTCAGCGCTAGCTTTTTCCATGATTTTCTTTGCTTCGCTTCTTGCTTCTTCTATAATAGCTTCCTCATTTTTCTTTGCATAAACAGTTGCATTTTTAATGATTTCACTAGCTTCATCTTTAGCATTATTCAGTTTTGCTGTATATTCTGTAATTAATCCTTCTGCTTCTTCTTTTTCGCTTCTTGCAGAACTGTATATACCCTCAACTTCATTTTTTCTTTGCTCCATTATGCTAACTACTGGCTTGTATAATACTTTTTTAAGTATAAAATATAAAAGTAGTAAGTTTATCCAAGTTGGAAGCATTGTTGATAATAGTTCCATTGGATCAAGCGATACAAGACTAAGATATTCTGACATTTAATATCCCCTTTCGTAGTATTTTTTTACCATTATAAATGTAATTTACGATTATAGCATACCAATTAAAGGGTTTGCGAATAATAAAATTAGAGAGATAACAACTGAGTAGATACCTGTTGATTCAGCAAGTGCGCCACCCATAAACATTGTTGAGATAACTGCGCCTCTAGCTTCTGGTTGTCTACCAACTGCCTCACACGCTTTACCTGCTGCATAACCTTGACCAATACCAGGCCCGATACCCGCGATCATTGCAAGACCTACGCCTACTGCTGATGCTGCTAAAACTATTGCTCTTTCCATAATAAAAATCCTCCATAAAATATAATTGTTTTTTTAATTTTTTTAATTACTATTCTTCTGCTGCTGCACTAGATACAAATACCATTGTAAGCACACAGAAAATATACGCTTGAATTAATCCGGTGAAAATATCAAAATAAAGTGATAAAACTGCCGGAATACCTACTTGGAATATAGGAAAACTAATCATTGTCACATTAATTAAGTTGAAAAATGCTGTGCTTGCAACTGCTAAAGCGCCATACAAAAGTGCACTAATAACTAGACCTGCAACCATATTACCAAATAGACGGAATGACATCGAAACTGGTGTGGCTAAATCACCCACTATGTTTAAAGGTGTCATTACTGCAAATGGCTGTGTGAAACTTTTTAAGTATCCTAAGATTCCCCCATTTGCTTTTAGCTTTGTTTTGTGAATCATAACAAATGTTATAAGTGCGAGTGCTAATGTTACCGCTAAATCTGCTGTTGGACTACGCAGTCCTGTTAAACTTAAAAGATTTGAAACTCCAACAAAACCAAACAATGCTCCGATATAAGGCGCAAAGCTTCTCCACTTCTCTCCCATATTATCATCGACAAAACCGTGTAAAACCATTACTAATTTCTCGGCAATAATTTGCTTTTTAGAAGGGTTTTCAACTCTTAAATCCCTAGTTAAATACCAGCAAATAAACGACACTATAACAACTGCTATAAAGCCATTTCGTGCAGACTCAGTGATAACGAAATCACCAAACTGCATAATGACCTTTGGGCCATTAATATTTACATCCACTAATTATTTCTCCTTTCTTCTAAGATAAGTTATTATCATGATGGATATCTTTGTAAAGACTAACGCAATACAAGTGCTTATCCAATTGATACTATTTAATTTGATGGCAAGATACACGCCGAGTCCCATCACCACTACTCTACCTAAATATGTGCCTTGCATATAGGCGCTTGCCTGTTTTGGATCCTTGTCCACTGCTTTATCAACTGAAATGGCAAGCATCACTAATATCACCATAGAAATTATGTATCCCCATATTGAACCTAGTAAAACTGAAACATCCCAATATCCTAAAGCGAAAAATACAATATTTTGCACTATATTTAAGATAAAGTTAGAAATAGCAATATCCTTTAAATCTCTTTTTAAACTTTGCTCTTTCATTACTATATTTTTCCTTTCTATTTTGCATTATATTTTTTTGCAAAATCGAGGTTTATTTATTTTTCTTCTTTGTCGCCTTTTAAATATTTTTTATATTCTTCTTCGCCTTTTTGCGCATCTCTAATAGCCATTTTAAAAAAACTTGTAATGCTATAGCTCGCAGAAATAAGCCCAAATATTATACTTATTATTATAATCCAATTAGATAAATTGAAAAAATCTTGAATTACATTGCCTATAAAAATCCAAATCCCAAAAGAAACTATAACATTTAGCCCCACTTGCGTTGCCATGCCAAAATATTTCATCGCCTCTCGATTGCTTTTATTTTTCTTCATAAAAGCCCCCTTATTTTCATAATCTTTGCATATATCTGTATTATATCAAATTCGATATATAAATATCAATAAAAATATAAACAAATATAATGTTTTTATCACCTTATTTTTGACTAGCTACACAAAACAAAAATTATGAATTTATAAATTCAAATCTTGGGAGTGTTTTCCCGTTTAATTCCACTTGCTCTAAAAACATCTCAAGTGGTCTAATAAACACTTTATACTCGCCATACAATGCACGATACACGACATATTTTTCTAAGGTTTCAGAATGTGTTGCAACATTTAAAACCTCATACATATTACCTTTAAAATGCTTATAAAGTCCTAATCTTAGCATAGTTTTGCCTACCTTTGTTATTTTTTAAACAATCTCTTTGTATATTATAATGCACATAGATATATAATTCAAGACATATAATGAGTAATTTTTGTTAAAAATTATAATAACCTATAAAAATTTACACTTTATTTATATATTTGAGTAAATCTGCAACTAATTCTTTCATAAATAACAGCGTATCATTGTCTTTTGGTATGGATATTGATAAAAATGGTTTATTTTGTGAATTTATTGTCACTTTATATTTTGCATCTTTTAAAAACTCTACAACATTTATTTTTTCAAAAGTGTCTGAATATAAAACAAGGCTGTCTTTTCTTTGAACTATCTCTTTAATTCCTAGTTTTGCAGCTCTTAGACGAATTTGAGATACATCGATTAATCCAACAACGCTTTTTGGCACATCTCCATATCTATCAATTAATTCATCGAGTAAATCCGACACATCTTCATCAGTTTCAACCATTGCAATTTTTTTATAGCTTTCAATTCTATTTTGAGCAGAAGGAATATATTTTTCTGGAATAAATGCATCAATAGAAACATCTATAATACAATCGCTTTTTTGAGTTTCTATTGGCATTCCTTTTTCTAAAGCTATTGCTTGATTTAATAATTTTATATATAAATCATATCCAATACTCATTAAAAATCCGCTTTGAGTTTTCCCTAAAATACTGCCAGCTCCCCTTATTTCTAAATCTCGCATAGCGATTTTGAAGCCTGAGCCAAAAGAAGTGAATTCTTTTATAGCATTTAATCTTTTAACAGCTATTTCATTTAAAACTTTGCTTTTTCTAAATGTAAAATAAGCATATGATTTTCTAGTTGAGCGCCCTACACGTCCACGAATTTGATATAATTGACTAAGCCCCATTGTGTCAGCGTCTTCTATAATTAAAGTGTTGCAATTTGGAACGTCTATACCTGTTTCAATAATAGTTGTGCAAACTAAAATATCCACCTCACCATTAATTAAACTTCGCCAAACGCTAGATAAGGTTTGTTCGTCCATTTGCCCGTGTGCCACTGCCACAACTGCCTCTGGCACCATTGCCCTAACTTTATTTGCGCACATTTCAATTGTTTCAACTCTATTGTGAAGATAGTAGCATTGACCTGAGCGATTTATCTCTCTTTGCAGAGCCGATTTAATAATATTAGTATCATATTCGCTAACATAGGTTTCGATAGGTATTCTATCTATTGGCGGCTGCTCAATAGTTGACATATCTCTAATTCCGTTCATCGCCATACTTAATGTTCTTGGAATTGGAGTAGCAGAAAGAGTCAACACGTCAACTCCTTTAAATGCCTCCACTAATTTTTCTTTATGTGCAACGCCAAAACGCTGTTCTTCATCTATAATAACAAGCCCTAGATTTTTAAAATTAACACTTTTTTGTATTAAAGCGTGAGTCCCAATTACTATATCTGCAACCCCTGAATTAATATCTTTTATAGTTTGGTTTCTTTGTTTTGGCGTTCTAAACCTTGAAAGAAGTTGGATATTAATTGGAAAAGATTCCATCCTTTCCATAAAAGTATTAAAATGTTGCCAAGCTAAAACTGTTGTCGGCACTAAAATTGCAACCTGTTTTGAATCCATAACAGCTTTAAATGCTGCACGTATTGCAACTTCTGTTTTCCCAACACCAACGTCGCCACAAAGTAGTCTATCCATTGGAAAGCTAGACTGCATATCTTTTTTAATTTCTCTAATTGAATTTAATTGATCATCGGTTTCTTCATACATAAATCTTGCTTCAAAATCTTTTTGCCACTCAGTATCAGATGCAAATTGAAAGCCTTTTGCCTTTTGTCTTTGTGCATATAATTCAATTAATTCTTTTGCCATTTCGCTAGTGGCTTTTTTAGCTCTTTGCTTTGTTTTATTCCAGCTATCAGAGCTTAATTTTGATAGTTTCACCTTTTCATCGTTACCGGCATGATTATATCTTGAAATTAAATCTAATTGAGTTACAGGCACAAACAAAGTGTCTTTTCCAAGATAGCTTATTTTTAAATAATCTTTAGTTATATTTTGCATAGAAACAGTGTGAATACCATCATAAACACCTACACCATAATTTTGATGCACAACTAAATCACCTTTAGAAATTTGTTCTAAAGATATAATTGCATCTTTATTTTTAACTTTTTTTGCTTTTTGAATATTTAAATTCAATTTTTTGCTTGTTATAAGTGCGAATTTATGGCTTGGCATTGTAAAGCCTTGAGTGGTGTGCCCTGCCATAACTCCAACTGCACCGTAATTAACATCGCCAGTATTTTTAATATATCCACTAGATAAATTTTTATTTGATAAATCTCCGGCTAAGGTTTTTGCATTTTTTTCAGTTCCGGCTAATACGCAAACTTTATATCCTTGACTTGTTAAAAACTGTAAATCATCTTCTAATAAATCATATTCACCATTCCAAACAGGCGTTAGATTGCAAGTGATATTAATTAATGATGATAGTTCTAGCCCATCAGTACTTCTTACAAAATCTTCTGTTATAATAGATGGGATTTTTTTCGTTAAATTTTGAAGTTTTGCAAAATTTAAATAAAAATCATCTAAATTTTTTGCTAAAACATTTTCTTCAAATAATTGTTTTATATCTTCATTTTGTTGCCAATTAAAAGCATCATAGCTTTCTTTAATGTTTATAAAATCATCAAATAATATAAGTGGATTTTCTAAATAATCTAAAATAGTTTGCTTTTCTTTATAGCAAAGTGAAATAAACTTATCCATACTTTGAGGGATAATTCCATTATTTAAAGTTATTAATTCTTTTTCGCAGGCTTTTAAAAATAATTCTTTTTGGCTAGATGATAGCGAATTTGCCATATCATTTATTTTATTAATAGCCGTTTCTGTTTCAAAAAACAAAACCTCTTTTGTTGGAGATATATGTACTTTTTTTACTGCGTCTATTCTTCTTTGCGTTAGGATATCAAATGTGTTCATCCTATCTATTTCATCGCCCCAAAACTCAATCCTAACTGGATTTTGCATATCTGGAGAAAATATATCGATAATATCTCCCCTTTTTGCAAATTGCCCAAACCCTTCCACCATATCACGCATTATATAGCCTGATTTTAATAATTTTTGAGTTAAATCTTGTTGTTTTAATTTTTGAGTGTCTTTTATTGTAAAAGTGTTTTCTAAAAAATTCTCTTTTGGCATTGTGTGCATTAATGCACTATTAATAGGGGCAATTATTATTTTAGTTTTTTTAGCAATAATTTTTCCTATCGTTTTTATTCTTGCATATTCATATTCTCTTGAAAAACTTTCAATATATCGTAAATTTAAATCTCTTGAAAGAAAAACTTCTGCTTTATCTGTAAAAAAAGATATATCTTCATATAATTTATTTGCACTTCTCTCATCTTTTGTGATAACTAGAATTTCTTTTTTTGTATCGCTTTCAAGGGCTGCTAAAAATGCAGTTCTCGCTGTTTTTGATAAGCCAAATAAACCTATCGGATTTTTATAATTTGAAATTTCCGATAAGAGCCTTTGGTATTCTAGAGTTTTTTGAATTTCTTTTATAATCAATTTTGCACCTTCTTTTAGATAACAACTAATGCCGTAAAACCCCTATTGATAGGGGTCTTACGGCTGTTATTTATTTACTGTATTTATTCATTGCTTTATCTCTATCGCCTTTAATGAAAAGTTTTATGCAATCCCATATATCTTTATACAATTCATTTAAAGTTTCTTTTTCTTTACTGGAAAATTCACTTAAAACCCAATCGGCTAAATCGTAGTCTGGGTGAGGCTTTTGCCCTACGCCAACTTTAAGGCGAGGAAAAACATCTCCCATATGTGAAATAATGCTTTTTATTCCATTATGTCCACCTGCACTACCCTTAGTTCTAACTCTTAACTTGCCAACATCTAAAGAAACATCATCATATATTATAATAATATTCTCTACTGGTATTTTGTAGAATTTTGCAGCATCGCTAACACTTTTTCCAGATAAATTCATATAGGTTTGAGGTTTTAATAAAATCCCTTTTTCACCGTGAATTTCAATAGTGTTATATAAAGCAAAAAATTTTGATTTTTGAATTTTTATATTTTCCTGTTTAGCTATATAATCTAAAGCGCAAAATCCAATATTATGCCTTGTATTATCATACTTTGTGCCTGGATTTCCAAGCCCTACAATCATAAAGCTAAAACCTTCTTTATTTTTAAAAAACATAGTTTAATCAAATAGTGGAGAAACACTTTGTTCTGAATAAATTCTTTTAATTGTTTCTGCAAAAACACATGCAACACTTTCCACTTTAATTTTATCTATTTTTTTAGATTCTGGTAATGGGATTGTGTCTAAAATAATTAATTCTTCGATAGCGCTATCTTGAATTCTTTGTATTGCAGGACCTGAAAGAATACCATGAGTTGCACAAGCTCTAACAGATTTTGCGCCTCTTTCTTTTAGAGAATTTGCAGCATTGCAAAGCGTTCCTGCTGTATCAATAATATCATCGATAATAATAACATTTTTATCTTTTATATCGCCAATAATATTCATAATTTCTGAAACATTTGGTTTTGGTCTTCTTTTATCAATAATAGCGATTGGAACATCTAATTTACTAGCAAAACTTCTTGCTCTATTAACGCTTCCTAAATCTGGGCTTACCACAACAATATCTTCTAAGCCTTTATTTAAAAAGCTCTTTGTAAGTTTTGGCATACCGTATAAATTATCAAGAGGGATATTAAAAAATCCTTGAATTTGAGCCGCATGTAAGTCCATTGTTAAAACTCTATCTGCGCCTGCTGCTGTTATTAAATCAGCAACTAATTTTGCACTAATTGGATCTCTCGCTCTGCTTTTTCTGTCTTGACGAGCATAGCCAAAGTATGGAATAACTGCTGTTATTCTACCAGCTGACGCTCTTTTTAAAGCGTCTATCATAATTAATAATTCCATTATATTATTATTAACAGGTGGGCATGTGCTTTGAATTACAAACACATCACAGCCCCTTACTGTTTCTTTAATTGAAACTGTGATTTCGCCGTCACTAAAAGTTCCAACTTCACTGTTTCCAACAGGTACTCCTAATTGCTTTGAAATATCTTCTACTAATTGTTTACTTGCATTGCAAGAGAAAATTTTAATATCACGTCCAGTAAATTTCATTTCCTTATTTCCTTCTTTTTTAATCACTATGTTTTTTCTTATAATTTGACAGTTTGTTTGTAGCCCAATTAAGTTTATTTTCTTGCTTTGTTCTAGCCACTGCTAAGGCATCATTTGGAACATCTTTTGTTATAGTTGATCCTGCCGCTGTATAAGCGCCATCACCAATTTTCACAGGAGCAATTAGATTTGAATTACAGCCAACAAAAGCAAAATCGCCAATTGTTGTTCTACTTTTTGTTTGCCCATCATAGTTTACTGTAACAACTCCACATCCAATATTACTATGTATACCAATATCTGTATCTCCAATATAGCTTAAGTGTGCCACTGAAGCGCCTCTTTCAAGATTTGAATTTTTCACTTCAACAAAGTTTCCAACTTTTGTATTTTCGCCTATAACACAATTTGGTCTAATTTGAGTAAACGGCCCAACTTTTGATCCATCTTTAACAAATGATTCATTTATTTGAGAAGCATTCACTGTAACATAATTACCTACTTTACTATTAGTAATCATAGTGTTTGGTCCTATTTTACAGTTTTCGCCAATTGTGGTATCTCCTAATAGGATAGTTCCCGGCAGGATAGTTGTTCCTTCTCCTATTCTAACCGTTTCTTCTATCACTACTCCGTGTGATGTGTAAAATTTAACGCCATTTTCGATATGCTTTTGGATAATTTCAAGATATTTCTTTTCATTAGCAATAATTTGCATATTAAATCATTCCTTCCTACACTATATAATTGGATTTACAAAAAAACAAATCCTATCTTCTCATAATTTCCACTTAATTATATAATACAATAATTATATAATTTTGCCAATAGAAAAAAATGATATTTTATGATATTTGTTTGTTTAAATAAAAAAACTAACTGATTTCACAAAATTTTTACATAAATTGCATTTTTAAAATAAGCATTTTACTAATTTTAGCGTATATAACTATTTATATTTATAAATTTTATGGTATAATTAAACTAAAAGGGGGCGAGTGTATGAGTAATCATATTTATTTAGGAAATTTAAAAAATAAGAAAAAGAAAAAAACATTAACTAATATCACATTAGCTGTTTTTGTAATTTTTTCTTTAATTTATCTTTATATATCTTCAACTATTGGAATTTACATTAATGGAGATTTTTATAGAAAGTCGCCTTCACTAACAAATATAAATTATTATGCAGTTTCAAGTTCTGCCGATATTCAAAATATTGAGCTAATTAGCAATATAGATAAAAGCTATTTAATTAAAATTGACGGTGAATCTGCTATTGTGTCTAATATTGTTTATGATAAAGAAAACGATACTTACAGTATGGATATTATAGAAGGAGAATTTAAAGACGGTGAGTTATTTGGATTAGATAAGAATCAATTTGCTAAAATTGCCCTTCAAGAAACTGAAGTTCGCAGACAGCCAATTCATTATTACATCATACCATTTCTATTGCTTCTATCTTTATCACTTTTAAGAAAATATTCAACAGAAATTCATAATAAATTATTTAAAGATAAACTATTTTCTGAAAAGTATTTTTCATTAATAGATTATCTTCCAATATATTTTGCATATATAATTATGGCTATATTAACAATAACTTTATAATTTTTTATTTGAAATACAGGATTTTAGAGAAATCCTGTATTTTTTTTACTATTTCTATTGAAAAACACTTATAGTTGATGTATCATATAAACACCGCTTAAAATAAAGAAATCAGGTATAAAATAAATGATAATTAAAAAGTATAACTTAATAAAGTTTTTTATAATTTTTGGATTATACACATTAGCTGCTGGCATGGTTCACCCTGTTACTCCTGCATTTATTGAATCCATTAATGCCCCTAGCAGTACATTTGGAATTGCTTTTGCAGGAATGGCACTCGGGCAATTTATATTTTCTCCATTATGGGGAAAATTACTCGATAAGCTCGGCTATCCAAAATCAATTTGCATTGGAATGCTAATGTATGCTTGTTCAGCATTAATATTTTATTCTTCGAGATATTGGTATGTTATCGTTATCGGCAGATTTATCGGTGGTGCTGGAGTTGGTGGAGTATTAGTTCCATTTATGGCTTACATAATGTCTTTAGATGCGCCAAGTGAAGATAAAAATCAACTTTTAGTTTTTTATTCATCATTTCAAAGTATTGGCACTTCAATCGGATTTTTAATTGGAGGACTCGTTGGCGATATAAATCTTGGATATGCATTTTTTCTTCAAGCCACAACTTTAACTGTAGCTGGTATATTATCGTATATTTACATTAAAAACCCTACTTCTTTTACTCGTAACACTCAAAAACTTGAATTAAATGAAATAAATCCTTTTTCAAGTATTTTTAATAGTTTAAAACTTATAAATCCAACAGTTGGAATATTTTTATTCTCTGTATTTTTAACATTGGGTGCCTCTTCTGGATTTGATCAAAACTTTAATTACTTTTTAAGAGTTTCTTTTGATTTTTCTCCTTCTTCTGCTGGAATTTTAAAAGCTGTAATTGCTATTTTATCTCTTGTGGCTAATTTAACGATTAATATATGGATAGTTAGAAAGAAAAACATTGCAACGTCTATGTGCCTTTTTATTTCTATTGCTTCAATTAGCGTATTCGTTACTATGCTAAGCTCTAATCTTATTTTAACGCTCATGGCTTCATTAGTTTATTATACTTCTTTTGCTATTTATTCACCTTTACAGCAAACTGTTATGAGCAAAAACAGCAGTGAAACAATTTCAAAAGGTGTAGTTTCTGGATTATTTAATGCCTCTCGCTCTATTGGAATGGTCATAGGACCTCTATTTGCAGGACTAGTGTTTGACACAAATCCTGATATAGCTTTTACAACCTTTTCAATTTGCTTTATATTTGCAATTATCCTATCTTACATAAATTATAAAAGATTATTAAAAGAAGGTGTTAATTTTACTGCATCTACTAAAAAAAATAAGAATTAAAAATCTTAATATTATCAGTAAATAAAAAAATCGCTACATAAATTATGTAGCGATTTTTATTTAATTGTTCATAAATCTTGATAGAAATTCTTTTGTTTTTTCTTGTTTTGGATTTGTGAAAATTTCTTTAGGAGTTCCTTCTTCTAGTATAACTCCCTCACTCATAAACACAACTCTGTTTGATACGTCTCTTGCAAAAGCCATTTCATGAGTTACTATAATCATAGTCATCCCTTCTTTTGCTATATCCGACATAACTTTTAAAACTTCGCCAACCATTTCAGGATCAAGTGCACTAGTAGGCTCATCAAATAATAAAACCTCTGGTTCCATTGCAAGGGCTCTTGCAATAGCAACTCTTTGCTTTTGTCCGCCTGATAACTGATTTGGCTTTGCATTAACATATGGCGCCATACCAACTTTTTCAAGATAGTATAATGCTTTTTCTTTTGCTTTAACTTTATCTTCTTTTAAAACAACATTTTGCCCAACTAAACAGTTATCTAAAACATTCAAATTATTAAATAAATTAAAGTTTTGAAAAACCATCCCAACTTTTGCTCTATATTTTGGAGCATCTTTTATAGAGGTTAAAATATTAGTGTTATTAAATAATATCTCTCCACCACTTGGCATTTCTAAAAGGTTTATACAGCGTAGTAATGTGCTTTTACCACTACCAGATGAGCCGATAATACTCATTACCATACCTTTATTAACATCAAAATTTATATCTTTTAAAACTTCATTTTTCCCAAAAGTTTTACTTAGATTTTTTATTTTTATTATTGTATTATCCATTAGTTTCTTCATTCCTTTCGGGGAATCTTAGCATACCACTTGTGTAAGCTAGAGTGTCAGTTGTTGCTATATCATAGCTTTCTGCACCATCAATTTTTTTCTCCCACCATCTTAATAGGCGAGATGTTATAACTGTCATAATTAAATACATAATCATTATAATAGTTGCAGATTCAAAATATTTATATGTGCTACCAACAACGCTTTTATGCACAAAGAATAAATCACTAATACTAATAACTGATAAAACTGCTGTATCTTTAATATTGATAATTAAATTGTTTCCTATTTGAGGAATAATGTTTCTTAGTGTTTGAGGGAATATTATATGATACATTGTTTGAAAATGAGTCATACCAATAGCTTTTGCACCCTCAGTTTGCCCTTTATCTATTGAAATAATACCGCCTCTTACAGTTTCAGCCATATATGCCCCTGTGTTTACAGATACAATGAAAAATCCTGCTGTCCACATATTCATTTGTATTGAAAATAATTGCAAACTACCATAGTATATAAAAACTGATTGCACAATCATTGGGGTTCCTCGAAATAATTCAACGTAGCCATATAGTATTCCGTTTACTATTTTCAACATCCCTTTTTTTAGTATGCTATCTGATTTTTGCACTGGTATTGTTTGAATAATTCCAACAACAAATCCAATTAAGCACCCAATAATTGTTGATATTAATGATATTATTAATGTAGCACCAGCACCAGTTAAATATGATGCGCCGTAATCATTTAATAATTTTATCATTGAATTAATAAATTCCATAAGAATTGTGTATCCTTTCAGTAATAGCTGGCTTATCCAACAGGTTGAACTTCGATAGCTTCTTGCATCATCACTGCAAAATCGTCTGCAGTTTTTCCTTCAAGCATGCTGTTTGCAGCTTCTAAAACTTCTGTGTTTCCTTGTTTGATTGATATTCCTATATTGATTTCTTCTTCTGAAACTACATAGTCACCGTCTGTACCTGCAAAATCAAGAATCATCATATCAGGGTATGTTACAACTGCTGCCATAGCCGTTGGCATATCTGTTACAACTAAATCAATAGCACCTGAATTAAGAGCAACTAGCATACTAGGAGCACTTTCTTGCGCTGGTAATAAATTCACATCTTCAATTTGTGGCAGACAAACATCATACCAAACTGTTCCGATTTGTGATGTTGCTGTTGCGCCTTGTAAATCGCTTATTGAAGTTGCCTGTGCATAAGAAGAATCATTTTTAACTAAAGTTACGATTGAGGCAAAATAGTATGGGTTTGAAAAATCAACAACTTCTAATCTTTCTGATGTGATTGATTGACCAGCAATAACTGCATCAACATCACCTGAAGTTAGAGCAGGAATTAATGATTCCCAATCAAGTTTTACAATTTCAAGTTCTCTGCCCATTGTGTTTGCTAATTCTTTTGCCCACATAACATCATATCCATAAGCAAAATCACTGCTATTTGCTATTTGAACAGCTCCGTTTGAATCGTCTGGCTGTGTCCAATTGTATGGTGCATATCCACATTCCATTGCAACTCTTAAAACTGCTGTTTCAGTTTCTGCTGTTTCGCCTGTTGTTTCTGCTTCCTGGCTTGAACAAGCAGTAAAACTTGTAATAAGTGCTAAAGATAAAATAATTGATAATAATTTTTTCATAGTTGTAACTATTCCTTTCTTTTAGTTTTGTGTTTTGCCACACAGTTTTTAAGTGGCAAACTTTCGCTTATCCTTTTGAGCCTTACTTATTGATTAATTTTATATTATATAATTTATCTAAGGCTTGCGAAAGATACAAAACTTTTCCTTTAAAATAAAAAACGATACATTTCATATAGATGAAACGTATCGTTATTAACGAAAATAAATATAAAAAAGATTTTTATATTGATAGTGCTCCACCTTAGTGACAGTTTGATATATATTATATATCACCCCAGATAATAAACATTGGCTTGTGTTTATCTCTTCGGCGAAACACCCTTTCCTATATGCAAATTTGCCATTTAAATCATATAGTACTCTTTTATTTCGCGACCTCTACCTATGTTTTAATAAAATTAAAACTCTATATTAAATTGTATCACGGTTAAATTAAGACTTTTGTCTTATTTCATATAATACACATTGATTATCATTTTGTCAACACTTTTTTAATTTATTTTATTTCTATTAATAAATTTAAAATAAAAAAGACAGTTTAAAAAACTGTCTTTTTGTGGTGGACCTTCACAGACTCGAACTGTGGACCGCCCGGTTATGAGCCG
>CAYJGG010000014.1:0-41165 GCA_964369915.1 uncultured Oscillospiraceae bacterium
GTAAAGGTTATTTATATAGTATTCTAATAAAAAGAGAATTCCCTACATTAAATATTAACAATGATTTTAATAACTAAGTAGGGAATATCTCTTAAATAATTTATTACATAAAGTGAAATTAATTATTAAAATTTAACAAAAGGAGGCTATTTATTATGAATATGACAATTAAAGACATTGCTAGAGAATCTGGATATGCTATTTCAACTGTTTCAAGAGTTTTAAATGGACGTTCTGATGTTAGTGAAAAAGCAAAAGAGAAAATCCTTGAAATTGTAAAAAAACATGATTTTAAATTAAATAGCAACGCAAAACATTTAAAACAAAGAAAAACAAGTATTGTAGCAATAATTGTTAAAGGTGCGAATAACGCTTTGTTTTCTTCAATTACAGAAATCGTACAGGAAAAATTAAAAAGTTCGGGCTTTACATCGGCTATGTATTACATTGATGAGAATGACGACCAAGTTTCATATGCAAAGCAAATATGTGTTGAAAGAACACCTGTTGGTATTGTTTTTCTAGGCGGTAATTCTTATGATTTTGAGCACACATTTACAAAAAATATGCCACCGAGCTTATTAATAACTTTAGATGCTAAAAATTTAGGATTTGAAAATTTATCTAGTGTCTGTTTAGACGATAAAAAGGCTGCGTATAGTGTTATAAAATATCTAAATGAGCTTAATCATACAAAAATAGGAATTATAGGCGGTAGTATTAAAGGGGAAACTCCAGCTTTACATCGCTTAAATGGTTGTGAAAAAGCTTTTAAAGAATTAAATATTGATTTTAATAGAGAAACGCAATTTTCAAAAGCAAGATATGTGTATGATAGTGGATATAGAGCAATGCAAAGATTAATGCAAAATATGCCAGACTTAACAGCAGTTTTTTGTCTTTCAGATATGATGGCGATTGGTGCAATACGAGCATTAGCAGATATGAATAAAAAAGTTCCTGAAGATATTTCTGTTGTTGGATTTGATGGAATTATTACGAGTCAGTATATGGTTCCAAGGCTCACAACTGTAAAACAAGATGAGGAACAATTAGCAAATATAGGAATAGATATATTAATTGATACTATAAATAATAAAAATATTGCAAAACACAAACAAATAGATTATTGTATTTTACAAGGTTCAAGCGTTAGAGATATAAAATAAATGAAAAAAGTTTGAAAATATATTTTTAAACTTAATTTTTTGCGTGAAATATCAGATTAGTTAATCTTTAGATTAATATGAAATTCACTAAAAACAAAAAGAAAGGAATTAGTACTAAAATGAAAAGAGAAAGTGGAGTTTTAATGCATATAACTTCTCTTGCTTCAGATAATGGCATAGGCACATTCGGGGAAAAAGCAAGAGAATTTGTTGATTTTTTAAAAGAATCTGGGCAAACTTATTGGCAAATACTTCCTATTTGTCCAACTAGTTATGGGGATAGCCCTTATCAATCATTTTCCACTTTTGCAGGAAATCCATACTTTATTGATTTAGATGATTTAAAAAAACAAGGCTATTTAAAACCTGATGAATACAAGCATTTAAATATAAAAGTTAATAAAGATAAGGTAGACTACGGAAGAGTTTACTTTGAGAGATATAAAGTATTAAAATTAGCTGTTAAAAGATTGAAAATTGATAAATTAGTTTTAGATTTTTATAAAAAACACAGCGATTGGCTAGATGAATATGCTTTATTTATGGCATTAAAAGATGAAAATGGCGAAAAATCTTGGCATGAATGGGATGATAGTATTCGCTTAAGGGATAAAAATGCAATAAATCAAGCAAAAAATAGATTAAAAGATGAAATTGAATTTTATAAAGGAGTTCAATATTTTTTCTTTTCACAATGGGATAAATTAAAAAAATATGCAAATGATAAAGGAATTAAAATAATAGGAGATTTACCAATTTATGTAGCTAGTGATAGTGTTGATGTTTGGTCTAATCCACATTTATTTGAGCTTGATATTGATACTCTAACTCCAATAAACGTTGCAGGCTGTCCACCAGATGGGTTTTCAGCCGACGGACAACTTTGGGGAAATCCTTTATTTAGATGGGATTTAATGAAAAACGATGATTACTCTTGGTGGGTTAATAGAATTGATTTTCAATGCAAAATTTATGATGTATTAAGAATAGATCATTTTAGGGGGTTTGATTCATATTATTCTATTCCTTTTGGACATACTACTGCTAAAAAAGGTAGATGGAGAAAAGGACCGGGGTATGATTTATTTAAAGTAGTTGAAGAAAAAATAGGCAGACAAAATATCATAGCAGAAGACTTAGGTTTTTTAACAAAATCGGTATATAATCTATTGAAAAAATCAAAATTTCCAGGAATGAAAGTTATGCTTTTTGGATTTGATAGTAGAGATGGAGGCGGATATCTACCAAATTTCTACCCTGAAAATTCAATAGCATACATCGGTACACATGATAACGAAACTTTTATGGGTTGGATTAAAGATGGCAAAAAAGAAGATGTTGAATATGCTAAAAAATATTTAAGATTAAATGAAGAAGAAGGCTATAACTGGGGAGCAATGAGAACTTTATGGGCTAGTAATTCTAGTATAACGATAGTTCAAATGCAAGATTTATTAGCTTTAGATAATTCAGCTAGAATGAATACACCATCAACAATAGGCTGTAACTGGCAATGGAGAATTAAAGCTAACGCTTTAACAAAGAAATTAGCTAAAAAATTAAGAGATGATATGTTAGTTTATAATAGACTATCAGAAAATGAATAAAAGGAATAATAAAGGAGGGCAAGCAAATGAACTTTACACAAAAATTAGAGAATAAGATGCAAGATTTATATAAAAAAGATTTAAAATCAGCTTCAACTAGTGAAATTTATTATGCTTTATTAAATAATTTAAAAGAAACTCAAACTGAAATTAAAACAGAAGATAAAGGCAAAAAGTTATATTATGTCTCAGCTGAATTTTTAATAGGAAAGCTATTAATAAGCAATTTAATAAATTTAGGTGTGTATGATGAAGTGAAATTAGCTTTAAAATCTGCTGGAAAAAATTTAGAAGATATTGAAGCTTTTGAGCCAGAACCTAGCCTTGGTAATGGTGGACTTGGAAGATTAGCTGCTTGCTTTTTAGATTCAATAGCGAGTCTTGGCTTAAATGGTGATGGTGTTGGAATAAATTATCATTATGGTTTATTTAAGCAAGTTTTTGAAGGAAATAAACAAACTGAAACTCCAGATAAATGGATTACAAATGATTCTTGGTTAATTAATACTAATAAAAAATATACTGTAACTTTTGGTGATAAAAAAATTACGGCCATTAAAAAAGAACTTCAAATACCAGGATATGAAAATAATCATTGCAACACACTACATCTTTTTGATGTTGAAAAACCAGCTGAGATGCCTGAATTTGGAATAGATTTTGATAAAACTGCATGGGAAGATAAACTAAGTTTATTTTTATATCCTGATGATAGCGATGAAGCAGGACACTTATTAAGAGTTTATCAGCAATATTTTATGGTGTCTGCTGGTGCTCAAATGATTTTAGAAGAACTTGAAGATAAAGGATTTAATATAAATCAACTATCTGAAAAAGTGAGTGTTCAAATAAATGATACTCATCCTTCAATGATAATTCCAGAATTTATTAGATTATTAATTGAAAAAGGAATGAGTATGGATGAAGCGATAAATCAAGTTAGAAACACTTGTGCTTACACTAATCATACTATACTTGCAGAAGCATTAGAAAAATGGCCAATTAAATATCTTGAAAAAGTTTGCCCTAGCATAGTGCCGATAATAAAAGAGTTAGATAAAAGAATAAAAAAAGAATACAAAGATGAAAAATTAGCTATTATTGATGAAAGTAATAGAGTGCATATGGCTCATTTAGATATTCATTACTCTTATTCTGTTAATGGAGTTGCAGCACTACACACTGATATTTTAAAAGAATCAGAATTAAAAGCATTTAATGACATTTATCCAAATAAATTTAATAATAAAACTAACGGTGTAACATATAGAAGATGGCTTATGGCTTGCAACCCTTTATTAACAAAATTTATTGATGAAAAAATCGGAACTGCTTGGAAAAAAGATGCAGCAGAACTTGAAAAATTATTGAAATTTAAAGATGATAAAAAAGCTTTAAAAGAATTATTAAAAATAAAAGATGTTGCAAAAGAAAATTTGGCAAGTTATGTTTTAGATAAAGAAAATATTAAAATAAATGAAAATAGTATTTTTGATATTCAAATTAAACGATTACATGAATATAAGCGTCAGCAAATGAATGCTTTATATGTGATTTATAAGTATTTAGACATTAAAAATGGTAACATTCCAAAAACACCAATAACTGTTTTCTTTGGTGGAAAAGCAGCTCCAGCTTACTTTATGGCTAAAAATATTATTCATTTAATTTTATGTTTGCAAGATTTAATTGCTAATGATGATGATGTTAATGAGTATCTACAAGTTGTAATGGTGGAAAATTATAATGTTTCATATGCACAAAGATTAATACCAGCTTGCGATATTTCAGAACAAATTTCTCTAGCTTCAAAAGAAGCAAGTGGAACTGGGAATATGAAGTTTATGGCAAATGGAGCGATAACTCTTGGAACTGTTGATGGAGCTAATTTAGAAATTAGAGATTTAGTTGGAGAAGAAAATATATTTACATTTGGTAAATTAAGTGATGATGTAATTAATTTATATGACACTAATGGATATAATTCTAAAGAGTATTATAAAATCGAAGAGATAGAAAAATTAGTTGATTTTATTGTTTCTCCTGAAGTAATGCAGTATGGAGATGGAGTTTTATTATCTCATTTATATAGAGATATGAAAAACAAAGACTGGTTTATGGCTTTATTAGACACAATGGACTATATTAAAACAAAAGAAAAAGCTATAAAAGAATACGAAAACAGAAATTCTTGGGCTAAAATGATGATTATAAATATTGCAAAATCAGGATTTTTCTCATCAGACAGAACTATTTCTCAGTATAATGAAGATATTTGGAAATTAAATTAATTAAAATGGCTACTTTTATTAAAAAGTAGCCATTTTTTATATAGTTGTTTTGCATAAACTTTCAAAACAAAATACGTGCAAAATGTCTATATTAAATCGATAAATTATTAAATTAATCAATAAATTTATTTTATTCATTAATTTTTTAATCGTTATTAAAAAAATTGATACCCTGTATTTAAAACTTGAATTGGTGAATTTATATTATAAATATTATAATATATATAGAATTATATAAAAGAAAGGGTTAAACTAATGATTATTAAAAAATCTGCATCTGCAGGAACACTTGAATCTAGTGATGTTTATGTTTTAATCGAGCCTAGTGATGCTGGAATAGAATTAGAACTTGAAAGTAGTGTTATCAATCAATATGGCGAAAAAATTAAAACAACTGTACTTAAAGCACTATCTAAATTAGACGTTAGTAATGCTAAGGTTAAAATAGTTGATAAAGGAGCACTTGATTGTACAATTAAAGCAAGAGTACAATGTGCTGTTTTTAGAGCTAACGAAAATGAAGAAACTATTTCATGGGGGGATTTAATAATATGATAAACCCAAACAAAAAAAGACTTAGAAGAAGTATGATGTTTTTAAATTGTCAAAAGCCTAGCTTAATTAAAGATCCATACATCTATGAACCAGATACAATTATTTTAGATTTAGAAGATGCTGTTTCTGAAAATCAAAAAGATGCAGCTAGATTTTCTTTATTCCATGCTTTAAAAACTATTGACTATAAATCTTGCGAAAAAATGGTTAGAATAAATGCATTAGACACAAAATTTTGGCAAGAAGATATCCGTGCTTGTGTTGCGGGTGGAGCTGATTCAATTAGAATTCCAAAAGTTGAAACTAAAAAGCAAGTTTTAGACGTTGAAAAAGCTGTTGAAGACGCAGAAAAAGAATTTGGCGTTGAAATAGGGCACACATTAATTATGGCTGCTATTGAAAGCGCAAAAGGTGTTGTTAATCTTGAAGAGATTTGTAATTCTTCAGATAGAATGCTAGGTGTAGCTCTTTCTGGTGGTGATTACACTAAAGATTTACAAACAACTATTTCTGGAACTGGTGTTGAATTAAACGGAGCAAGACAATTAATGGTAATTCATGCAAGAGCTGCTGGAATTCAATGCTTTGACACTGTTTACACAGATGTTGCAAATGTAGCTGGTTTTGAAGAAGAAGTTAAATTAATTAAAACTATGGGCTTTGATGGTAAAAGTATTGTTAACCCTAGACAAGTTAATATAACACATAAAGTATTTACACCAACAGAAAAAGAAATTATTTTTGCTGAAAAAGTTGTTTTTGAAATTGATGATAAAAAATCAAAAGGTATTGGCGTATTTACTGTTGATGGCAAAATGATTGATATTGCCTTTTATGACGGAGCAAAACGTATTATTGATCTTGCTAAAGCTTCTGGTGTTTATAAGGGGGATTTATAATTATGATTAATAAAGTAGGTAGAGAAATACCAGATAGTATTTTAGAATTAACTAAAAAAGAAATTTACAAAGGCGAAAAAGTTTTTGATGGCTACGAATATACAAAAGCAGCTCCAAAAATTAGAGCTTTAAATGATCCAACAAAAAGTAAAATGGTTTCTTCTGTTGAAGAAGCACTAACAAAAGCTGGAATTAAAGATGGAATGACTATCTCTTTCCACCATCATTTTAGAGAAGGCGATTTTGTTGTTAATACTGTTATGCTTGCAATTGAAAAATTAGGTATTAAAGATATTAGATTATGCGCTACTAGTTTAGGTAAAGCAAATGATCCGATAGTTCATTTAATTGAAAACGAAACAATCACTTCAATGAGAGCTTCAGGCGTTAGAGGTAAAATTGGCGATGCTATTTCAAGTGGTAAATTAAAAGGTCTTGCTATAATGAATTCTCACGGCGGTAGAGTTAGAAGTATTGAAAGTGGCGAAGAGCATATCGATATTGCTTTTATCGGAGCTCCTACTGCTGATGAATACGGAAACTGCCAAGCTAATGGCGGTAAAAGTGACTGTGGTGTTTTAGGTTATGCTGTTTCTGATGCAAGATTTGCAGATAAAGTTGTTGTTATAACTGATACATTAGTTGATTTTCCTAATGTTCCAGCTAGTATTTCAATGACAGATGTTGATTATGTTTGTGTAGTTGATGCTATTGGTAATCCAGATAAAATCGCAACTGGTGCTGCAAAACCAACAACTGATATGAGAAAATTAAAAATGGCGGATTATTGCACACAAGTTGTTATAAACACTCCTTATTTTAAAGAAGGATTTTCATATCAAACAGGTGTAGGCGGAGCTTCAATTGCTTCAACTCATTTTCTAGCTGAAGAAATGAGAAAAAGAAATATAAAAATGGGTTGGGCTTCAGGCGGTATTACTACTCCTTTATGTGATATGCTTGATGAAGGATTAATTGGAAAATTAGTTGATGTTCAAGATTTTGACTTGGGCGCTGTTGAATCTATTAAAAGAAATGCAAATCATGTAGCAATGTCTGCTAGTGAATATGCTAATCCATTTAATAAAGGTGCATTTGTTAATAGACTAGATTTTGTTATCCTAGCTTCACTTGAAGTTGATGTTAATTTCAACTGTAATGTTGTTGTTGGCTCAGATGGTGTTGTTACAGGAGCGCAAGGCGGACATCCAGATACTGCAGCTGGCGCTAAATGCACAATAGTTATTAGCCCACTTTTACAAAGTAGAATTCCAGCTATCTGTTCAGAAGTTACAACAGTTACAACTCCAGGGGAAACAGTTGACGTTGTAGTTACTGAATATGGTATTGCTATAAACCCTTTAAGACAAGATTTAGTTGAATGCTTAACAGGTAAAGGCTTAAATATAAAAACTATTGAAGAATTAAGAGATATAGCTTATGATTTAGCAGGAGAGCCTAGCAAAGTTGAATTTGAAGATAAAATTGTTGGTATAATTGAAGCGAGAGACGGCACAATTATTGACGTTGTAAGACAAATAAAACAAATATAATTATCTAAAATTAAAAAATCCCATTTATATGGGATTTTTTATTCGTATATCGCTTTTAATACCTAATATTTAATATTTTTAGATTTTTTATATGTGAATTTTTTTATTATTATGGTATAATTACTATAATTAGATTGAAAGATTAAAGGATTATTATGGATAAAATAAAAGAAATAATATCAAAAGCAATGATATCAGAAGTTAAAACATCACCAAAACCAGGTCTTGTTGATTTATATGATAACGGTGCTCATACAGATATGAATTATACAACTTTTGAAAAAAGCACTGAAGCTATAACTCCATATATTTATAATATGTATGAAATTGGATTATTAGATGATTTATCACTTGAGGAAAAATTTTTAAAAATAAGAAAAATAGGGCTTTTAGCAGAAATAGAAATGTTTAAAGCTACTAATAATGTAAACACACATAAAGGAATGATTTTTTCTTTAGGTATTATAGCTTGTTGTGCAGGTGTTTCCTTGAAAACAAATAAAAAGTTTGATATTGAGTATATTTTAAAAATTGTAAAAGAAATGACCTTTGATATTATAGAATCTGATTTTTTAAAAATTGATATAAATAACCCAAAAACTAATGGAGAAAAATTATATTTAAAATATAATGATAAAGGGATAAGAGGGGAAGTTCAAAACGGATTTCCTAATATTAAAAATTTTTCTTTACTGGAAATGAAAAAATTATATAAAGAATGTAATGATGAAAATTCTATTAATCTTCAAACTTTACTATATTTAATGAGTAATGTTCGTGATACTAATGTTTTATCAAGAGGAAGTGAAGAAGATTTGATATTTATTATGAGTAAAGCAAAAAGACTTTATAATCAAAAAAGTCCCTTTACAAGCGAAGGAATTAACGATATAAAAAAATTTAACGAAGAATGTAAACAAAGAAATATTAGTCCTGGAGGTTGTGCAGATTTACTAGCTGTTACTATATTTTTAGTAAATCTTGAAAGATTAAATGATGAATTATAAAGCTGTAAGCCTTGAAGATATGCTTTTATGTAGAGAGAAAAGGGCATATATTCAAAATGAAATGATTAATAAATATAAAAATTCACTTATTTGCTTAACTTTAAATATTCCTGGAGAATATAAAGTTAGCGATAATATTAAAATTGCTTTTGATATTGCTAAAAAAAGAATACTAGATAAATTAAGCATTAATAATATTAAAATAGTAAAAGAGTTAGAAATTAAAGAACACACAGGATTTGAGTTTTATTTAGCTGTTGATTTTGATGCTATATTAATTAAAAAATTATGTATTGAAATTGAAAATCAAGATAAACTATCAAGACTTTTTGATATTGATATACTTGATAAAAATAAAAATAAAATAGATAGGAATTTATTAGAAATTCCAGTTAGAAAATGTTTAATGTGTAATGAAGAAGCTAAAGTTTGCTCAAGAAGTAGAAAACATAGCGTTAAAGAGCTAATTGATGAAATTAATATTATTATAGAAAATCACATATAAATTTAATATATACCTGTTTAAACTCCTCTTATAGTGCAATAATAAATTGTATTAAAGGAGGAGTTTTATTTATGAAGAAAATCACTATATATTTAAGCTGTTTATCATTGATTTTTATTTTTAGTTTCACGATTTTTTCTATTAATGATATTAAAAAAGTTTATGGTACAAAACTTGAAACTACAAATTACACTAATTTTATTAATGTAACAGGAGAATTTACTAGCACTGATAGTGAAGAGATTATTTTTTCACATCCTATATATGTAAAAGAAGTTTTTATTGATATAAACAGTGATATTAAACTAAATCAGCCTTTATTTTCAATTGATAAAGAAAAAATGTTAGAAATGGCACAAGATTATAATTATATGCAATCAGATACCGATTTAAATGATGAGATAAACTTACTTTCGGATATAATTTATTCAAATTCAGATGGATATATATCATCTATAAATATAAAAAATGGTGATATAATAATGGCGAATACTCAGGTTTTAAAAATTTCAGCTTACGATGATTTAATAGCAAAATTTACAGTTAGTCAATCAGATTTTGGAAAAATCTCAGTTGGCGATATAGCTTATATAAATTCCCTAGCTTTTAGCGATATTGATTATATTGGAAAAATAAGTGATAAAACAGCAATAGTATATGAAGAAGTTAGCGTATTAGGAAGTAAAGTTTTAGTTGATATTTTTGCTGATATATCAAATTTAGATAATAAGGCTGCTGAAGGCTTGCAACTTACTGCAAAAATAGAAAGTGATAATTTAAATAACATTAATATCCTATCATATGATTATATTAATCAAGACGAAAATGGAGAATTTGTGTTTATTTTAAAAGACGGTGTAGCTTATAAAGAATATATAATAACAGGTGTTGAAACAGAATCTGGACAAGAAATTTTAAATGATTTTTCTAGTGATACAATTTTTATAAAAGGGGATATTAAAGAATTTGATAAGGTGGTACTTATTAAGTGATAATAAAAATTAAAAGAATTATAAAGCCATATAAAATGTCTATGATTTCAGTTTTTATAGCTATGCTTTGTATAACTTTAGTTAGTATTGTTTCAATGATAGGCGAAAAAGAGATAAATAATGAATTAAATGGACTAGGACTAAACGGACTTTTAATAAATGCAGTAGATGAAGAAAGTGAAAATATTACTGATGAGATAATTTATAATGCTATTTTAGAATATCCAGAGGTAAAAGAACATACGCCAATAATTTATGATTATTCAACTATTGAATTTTCAAATTCAAAAGAATATGAAACTATGGCTTGGGGGATTTCCTCGCAAGGAAAAGATATTGCAAATTTAAAAATACTTTACGGAGATTTTTTTTCAGATTATCAAATAGAAAAACAAGAGTTTGTTTGTGTTATCGATGAGGAACTAGCATTAGAATCTTATGGAAGAAGTAATATAGTTGGAAAAGAAGTTTTAATAAATATTGGTAAAGGTGTTTATAATTTTAAGATAATAGGCGTAGCAAAAAAAACTAGCAATTTACTAAATGGACTAACAGGTGCACAAACAATTCCAAATTTTGTTTATATCCCATACACAATAATGCAAAATAATTCAAATAAAACAACTTTTGATCAGATTATGATTAACACTAATTCAAAAGAAAATATAGATGAAGAAATAACAAGATTTCTATTTGATAATTTGAATTTCACTAATGAATTAACTATAAATGTTAGCAATTTATCTCAGCAAAGAGATACAATTAATAATATTGTGGATATTGCATTTTTAGCCTTGTTTATGGTTTCTTGTGTTGCTGTTATTGTTTGCAGTATTTCAGTTGCCACTAGCGTTACAACCGCTGTTAATATACAAAAAAGAGATATAGGAATAAAAATAAGTTTAGGCGCTAGTAGGTTTAATATTATATTAGAATTTTTTACAGTGTCTATATTATCTACAATAATTGGTATAACATTCGGAGTAATTTTTGGAGGGTTTATTTTAATTATATTAAATTTTATACTAGAAAATAATTATATTTTTGATTATTCCTTGCTTATTGCTGGGATTTTTGTTACAATCTTTTTTACAGGGATATTTAGTTTATATCCAAGCTATAAAGCAGCAATGCTAACACCAGTTGAAGCATTAAGTAGAGAGTGAGATATTATGAAAGGCAAGAACTGTATTGTTTCTTTTAAAGATTCTGAAGTTATTAATTTAATAAAAGGTTATGGATATAATTGCATTGACGTTATTACTTCAAATAAAGTTAGCGATGAAATTAATTATCATGCAGATTTATTATATTTAAAAATTAACGATGAATTTTATATTTCTTCTTGTCAAAAAGAAAACTATAAGTATATTTCCAATTTAAATTATAATATAAATGAAATAGATTATTTAAAAAAAGGATATCTAACAGAAAGCTATTTAAATTTTATAGTTAATGAAGAATATATTATAAAAAACAATAAAACAGCTTTAAATATTAATTTTAATAATAAAACAGAAATATTAGTAAATCAAGGCTACACACGATGCTCTACAATAAATTTAAATCCTACAGCTTATATAACTGAGGATTTAAATATACATAAAAATCTTACTTATAATAACTTAGATTGTCTTTTAATTAATAAAGGACAAGTTAAATTAAAAGGATATGAATATGGCTTTATTGGTGGGGCTAGTTTATATTTAGAAAAAGAAAAAACACTTTTATTCTTCGGCGATTTTGAAAATAAAAGTGATAAAGAAAAAATCATAGAATTTACTAAGAAATATAATATAAATTGTGATTTTATAAAAAATAAAAAACTTATTGATATAGGTTCTGGTATAATTTTTTAATAATTGAAAGAGGGGATACATATGAGTAATAAATTAGCACTTATTTCAGATATTCACGGAAATATCTATGCTTTTTTAGAAGTTTTAAAAGATATTAAAAATAAAGGAATATCATTTGAAAATGTTTATTGTTTAGGAGATTCTGTTGGCTATGGAACAAAGCCAGATGACGTTGTTAATCTTTTAAAAGAATACAGTATAACTTCTGTTTTAGGAAATTATGATAAAACAGTTGCATTTTATAAATCGGGGGATGAAATAAAAGATTTTCAAAAATGGACTGTTGATAGAGTGAGTGAAGAAAATAAGGCATATATAAGAGAATTTAAAGAGAATATATCTTTTAGTTTTAAAGATAAAAAAATCCTATTAACTCATGCAAGCCCAAATTCAATAAAAGAATATGTGTTTTTTGATGATATTGATAAGCAAAATCAAATATCAAAAAATTTAAAAGAAGATATTGTAGTTTTTGGACACACGCATATACCATATAAAAAATACGTTAATGATAAATTATTTATAAACGCAGGAAGTGTTGGAAAACCAAAAGACAATGATAATAGAGCAAATTATGTTATTTTAACTTTTGATGATGAAATACAAGTTGAATTTATAAAAGTTGATTATAATTATGAAAAAATAGCAACAGAATTAGAAAATTCAACGCTCCCAAAATCATATGCAAATCAAATTAGAACGGGTACAGCTTAAATTTATATTATCCACATATAATAAAAATAAATATAAGAAACCACTAGTTTATTTACTAGTGGTTTTCATTAATTGTATTGAAATATTCTATAATTGAATCTTTATATGCATGAGCTAAAGAAGTTATAAATTCTTCATCTTGAAGTTTTGCTCTATCTTCATCATTAGTGTGATATCCATTTTCAACTAAAACAGCAGGCACATTAACCTCTCTTAAAACATGAAAATTTCCTTCTAAAATATCACTTCTTGGCATTCCAGCCTCATCAATATCATCTAAAAGAATATCAGAAAATAAAAGATTATTTTCAATAGAAGAATATTCCGTGTAATATGCTCCAAAATCGTTTGGCATATTATTAGATATGTAGTAAACATCAGCGCCAGCGACATAATCGTAATATTTTTCTTCTAATCCATCAGAATGAAGAGATATAAATAAAAAACTATTTCTTAAAGTTTCATTATTTTGAATCTCAAATAATCTTTGCATTGTATCAGTTATAGTATTTTCTTCATCGAAAGGGGTGTTAAGATAATTTGAGGCAAATTCATTAGGATTATCAATAATCGAGTTCATAATTGATTTTAAATATTCTATTTCTTCTAACGTTTCATCATCTAAATTGCCTTCATTCATCTTAATTTCTTCAAGCATCTCAAGGGATAATAAATTCGTGAACGCTGCTCTATCACTAAGTTCAACAAAATCGCCGTCTTCACGTGTTAAAAAAACAGTTATTCCTGCTTCTTCGAGTAGGGGCTTAATTTGATAAGCTAAAGAAAGCATTGTAACGCCTTCAATATAGTCTTCGTATTGATTTGTGTATTGGTCATGTCCTGCATCTAAAACTACAATTTTTTTATCATATATTTCGTATGTTTCATCGCTATTAAACTCTTCATTAAAACTAAATGTTTCATTTATATTTAATTCATCTGTTTTTTCTAAAGTGCGAGTATATACAATAGTTATTAATATAGCGATTAAAACTAAAATTAATATAAATAGTGTTTGTTTAAATAAAGTTTTATTTGTGTTTTTATTCAATAATTTTCTCCTAAAATGAATTTTTATAAATATAATTGTATATTTTAAAGGTGTTGATTATATGTTTAATATTTGGAAATTATTTAAGAAATAAAAGGGAAGTGGCTATATTGATTTTCATTAAATAAAAAACAAAACTCAATTAAAAAATGTAAATCTATTTAGAAAATTATCAGAAAATTTAAAATTAATTTAAAATTTCATGTGCAAAATACAATAAAAAATAATAAAATGAAAAAAATATAATTATTAATATATTTAATTAGAAGTGAAGGGATGAAATTCTTTCTCTAAAAAAAATATATTTTATTTCGCTAAATAAAAATTTAGCGAAATAAAGGGAAGTTGATTTTTTATAATTAATAATATCGCAATTATATTTAAACTCTAGTTATAATCAAATGATTTTATTTTATCTTACTATTTATATATTAAATATAAATTATATGGTTTATATCATTTTGAATTATTATTTTTTTAATCTGCTATTTTTACAATAATTATTTTTATATTTCTTATTTTAAATTTAAAAATTGATTTTATATAAATTTGCTCTCCTTAGAATCGTTTTATTTTTTTTAGCTTATATCTTATATCATTTTAATTATTATTATTTTATAGCTTTTTTGTAATTTATTATATTTTTTATTATATATTCGATATTACGTATTCTAATAAAAAATAATTTATTGTATAACAAAGTTATATTAAATTTGCTTTTTAAAAAATTGAGATAATTACTTTAATTTTAAAATGAGTAACATATTATATGTTAATAAATTTTTCATTGCAATTTTTAGTTTAATTTGTTATTATTAGTTATATTAAACTAATTACACGAAGGAAAAAATATGATAAACAAAAGATTAATTAAACTAGTGCCAGAATCTATGCCACATATTAAAAAAAATATATTATTTCAATTGATATCGCTATGTGCCAATATATCAATTATTTTTATGTTAAGTGATATTTTAAATAAAATTATAAATAAAACTTTAACTCAAAATAATCTAATTTACACAATGTTTATTGTGTTTATTTTAATTTTAATTCGAGTTTTATTTAATTATTTCGCAAGTAAAGAAAGCTATAAGGCATCTTTTTTTGTAAAAGGGCTATTAAGAGAAAAAATATATGAAAAAGTAATCAATATTGGAGCTAGATACTCTTCTCTGTTCCCCACCGCAAAACTCACGCAAATGTCTGTTGAAGGAGTTGAGCAATTAGAAGTTTATTTTGGCTCATATTTACCACAATTTTTCTATTCTATGATAGCACCATTAATACTTTTCATAGTTGTTTCTACAATAAATTTAAAAGTTGCTGTAATATTATTTATTTGTGTACCATTAATACCTATTTCAATTGTATTAATACAAAAATTCGCAAAAAAACTACTAGCTAAATACTGGGGTGAATATCTTGGATTAGCCGATAACTTTTTAGAAAATTTACAAGGCTTAAACACTCTTAAAATATATAAATCTGATGATTTTAAGCAAATTCAAATGAACAAACAAGCCGAACGTTTTAGAATAATTACCATGAAAGTTCTATCAATGCAATTAAATAGTATAATTGTTATGGATATTGTTGCTTATGGTGGAGCAGCGCTCGGTATTATTTTCACCTTAATTGAGTTTATAAATGGAAATATTAGCTTTTCAAACTGCTTTTTTATAATTATGCTTAGTGCAGATTTCTTTTTGCCACTACGAATTTTAGGCAGTTATTTTCATATTGCTATGAATGGTGTTGCAGCTAGTAAAAATATCTTTGATTTACTTGATATATTTGAAAGTGAAGAAGCTAAAAATATAATTAAAGACACGAATATAGAAATTAAAAATCTCGGATTTAGTTATGATAATGAAAAAACTATACTTAAAAATATAAATATCGATATACCCAAAAATTCATTCATAAGTATTGTTGGAAAATCTGGCTGTGGTAAATCTACAATAGCTGGAATTTTAACAGGAATTAATAAAAATTACACTGGAAGTGTTAAAATCGGCGAATTTGAGCATAACACGATAAATTATAATAATTTACTTAAAAACATAACTTTAATTTCAAATAATAGTTATATCTTTAAAGGAACAGTTAGAGAAAATTTATTAATGGCAAAAGAAAATGCCACTGATTTAGAATTGTTATCTGTTTTAGAAACCGTAAAATTAAAAGATTTTTTAGATAATGAAAATGGATTAGATACTATAGTTTTAGAAAAAGGAAGTAATCTTTCTGGTGGGCAATGTCAAAGATTAGCGCTTGCTAGAAGCCTCTTACATAACACTGATATTTATATTTTTGATGAAGCTACTAGCAATATAGACGTTGAAAGCGAAGATAGTATAATGCAAGTTTTACATTCTTTAAAAAATATTAAAACTATAATTTTAATTTCACACAGATTATTTAATGTTGTAAATTCTGACATGATTTATGTTTTAAATGAAGGTGAAATCGTTGAAAAAGGCACTCATGAGAATCTTTTATTAAAAAAAGGTTATTATGAAAACTTATATTCAGCACAAAAGAAACTTGAGAATCTAGGTGATGATTATGAATAATAGAAGTAATTTTAATGTTATGACAAGGTTAATCGTTTTAGTAAAACCTTTATTCCCTGTTATGTTTATTGCTATTTTAACAGGGTGTCTTGGATATTTTTGCGCTAGCTTTTTAACTGTTTTAGGCGGATATACTCTATTAGAAATATTTTTAAATAATAATAATGCTAACATTTTGTTTTTTATAATTTTTTCTATTGCCGTTTTAAGAGGGATTTTACATTATATTGAGCAATACTGCAATCATTTTATAGCTTTTAAATTATTAGCAATTATAAGAGATAAGGTTTTTACATCTTTAAGAAAACTTGCGCCTGCAAAACTTGACTCAAAAGATAAAGGAAATTTAATTTCAGTTATAACAAGTGATATAGAATTATTAGAAGTTTTTTATGCACATACTATATCCCCTATTTTTATAGCTATAATCACATCAAGTGTTGTTATTATATTTATTTCAAGTTTTAATATAATTCTTGGAATTATAGCTTTAATTGCACATTTAACAGTTGGCATAATTATTCCATTAATAGCATCAAAATCTTCTAAAAATAGTGCAAAAATTTATAGAGAAGAAACTGGAAACTTAAACACATATTTTTTAGATAGTTTAAGAGGAATGAAAGAAGTTTTGCAATATGATTATTCTAATAAAAGAAAAATAAATATTCAAAAGTTAACTGAAAATATGAATAATTCCAATAAAAAAATAAAAGAAGATTCAGCAAAAACTTTTAGTGCAACATCATTTTTTATCCTTATGTTTTCGAGTTTATTATTTTTTACTAGTACTTATTTATATTTAGAAAATATTTTAACTATAACTGAAGTTTTAATTCCTTCTTTAATGCTTTTTTCATCTTTTGGAGCAGTTACATCAGTTGCAAACTTAGGATCTGGCCTTGCAAATACAATAGCTAGTGGAAATAGAGTTTTAGATTTATTAGATGAAACTCCTTTAATTGAAGAAATAAGTGATGGTGCGGATATAAAGTTTAACTCTGCAAACATTGAAAAGATAGATTTTGCTTATAACAATGAAGATATTTTAAAAGATTTTTCTTTAGATATAAATAAAAATGAAATACTAGGAATAACAGGAAAATCTGGAACTGGTAAAAGCACTATTTTAAAATTATTAATGAGATTTTGGGATATACAAAAAGGCAAAATTTTAATTTCAAATACGGATATAAAAGAAATAAACACTTCAAGTTTAAGAGATAATCAAAGCTTTGTAACACAAGAAACTCATTTATTTAACGATACTATAAAAGAAAACATAAGAATTGCAAATCTAAATGCAACTGATGATGAAATTGAAAATGCAGCAAAAAAGGCATCTATTCACGATTTTATTACTACTTTACCAAATGGATACGATACTAAAGCTGGCGAACTTGGAGATATGCTTTCAGGCGGTGAAAGACAAAGAATAGGAGTTGCAAGAGCTTTTTTACACAACTCCCCTTTAATTTTATTAGACGAGCCAACAAGTAATTTAGATAGCTTAATTGAAGGTGTTATATTAAATTCTTTAAAAGAAACAAAAGATAAAACTATCATATTAGTTTCTCATAGAGAATCCACTATGAAAATTGCAAATAGAGTTTTCAATTTAGAAAGCACAAGGTATAGCTAAATGATTAGTAAACAAAAAGAAAAGGAAATTATTAATATTATGATTTCTTTATATTGTAAAAAAAATTGCAAAACTAAAGAATTATGTTGTAATTGCAATAATTTATTAAATTATGCTAATAATCGTATAGACACTTGTAAAAAAGATAAAACTTTTTGTTCTAGCTGTGCAACTCCTTGTTATCAAAAAGAAAAACGCATACAAATTAAAAAAGTGATGAAATTTTCAGGACCTAGAATGATTTTTTATCATCCAATAATTGCAATTAAACATATAAAAAATACACTTAATCATAAATTAAATAATAAAACAACTAGCGAAAGGAATTAAAATGAATATCAAGAAAATATTTTATACAACAATAGGAATGATAGGACTTGTTTTAGGGGCAGTTGGAGCTGCTGTCCCCCTTCTTCCCTCTTTCCCTTTTTTACTTTTAGCAGCATTTGGTTTTGCAAGAAGTAGTGAAAAGTTAGACACTTGGTTTAAATCTACAAATCTTTATAAAAAGAATTTAGAAACATATATTAAAGGCGAAGGAATGACAAAAGCTACTAAATTTAAAGTTATGGGATTAATCACTATTCTTTTAAGTTTTGGTTTTGTAATGATGGGGGCAGTTCCCGTTGGAAGATTAATCTTAGTTTTTGTTTGGATTTTCCATTTAGCTTATTTTATTTTAGGCGTAAAAACTATAAAATAATAAAAATATTTTATTATATACTTAATATACTAAAAAACATAAATAAAATTTTGCTAAAAGCAGGATTTTATTTATTGTATGTTAATTTTTAGTAATAATTAAAAAATAATATGAATTAAATATTTTTTCAAATCAAATATTTTCAATTTATTCTTGACTTTTTTTCTTATATATAATATAATAATATCAAATCAAAAATTTTTGATTTATTTTCTATCGTACGATAGATTTTTTATTAAACTACACATCAAAAAAAGTTGGTTTGAAAAATTATTTTAGCTTAAGAAAGGCTTGGTTTTATTTATGGAAAATAACAAATCTCAAGGAATTGGTTTCTTTGAAAAATATCTAACAGTTTGGGTTGCACTTTGTATGGTTATTGGTGTATTAATTGGTAAATTCTTACCATTTATACCTGATTTTTTAAATAAATTTGAATACGCAAACGTTTCAATTCCTATTGCAATTTTAATATGGCTTATGATATATCCTATGATGCTTAAAGTTGATTTTCAAAGCATAAAAGATGTTGGTAAAAATCCAAAAGGATTGTTTGTAACTTGGATTACTAACTGGTTAATAAAGCCTTTTACAATGTTTTTTATAGCTTGGTTTTTCTTTTTTGTTGTATTTAAAGGATTTATAACTCCAGAACTTGCCACTGATTATTTAGCTGGTGCTGTTTTACTAGGCGCTGCCCCTTGCACAGCTATGGTTTTTGTATGGAGTCATCTAACAAAAGGAAATGCCGCTTATACAGTTGTTCAAGTGGCTACAAATGATTTAATTATCTTAATTGCTTTTACTCCAATTGTAGCATTTTTACTGGATGTTAGCGGAGTTAGTGTTCCATGGGACACATTAATTATTTCAGTGGTTTTATTCGTTGTAATTCCCCTTTTTGGTGGAATATTCACAAGAAATTATATAACTAAAAATAAAGGTTTAGACTATTTTGAAAATAAATTTATTCCAAAATTTTCAAATGTTACTATTGTAGGTTTATTATTAACTCTAACATTGATATTCTCTTTCCAAGGAGATGTTATTTTAGAAAACCCAACTCATATAATTATGATTGCTGTGCCATTAATAATCCAAACATTTTTAATTTTCTTTATTGCATATATCGCTTCAAAAATATTAAAACTACCTCATGAAGTAGCAGCTCCTGCTGGAATGATTGGTGCTTCAAACTTCTTTGAACTTGCTGTTGCAGTTGCTATTTCCCTTTTTGGAACAGATAGCCCGGTTGCATTAGCTACTATAGTTGGAGTTTTAGTTGAAGTTCCTGTAATGCTTGTTTTAGTTAAAATAGCAAACAATACAAAACATTGGTTTAAAAAATATAATTATATAAAAAAGGCTTCATTTTAAATGAAGCCTTTTAATTTATCATTTTTACAATGTAAAGCTAAAAATCTTTACATTGTAAATGTATACTATATCCCAAAAAATCCAGTATAAACTATATATATAAAATTTAAAACTTGTGGGAAAATTATTATAGCGCACAGCATTCTAGCAACTTGTAAAACTACTACATCTGGATTACTAACTCCAATATCCGCGCTTATTAATGCCATGTCTGAAGCACCTGCTGGAGTTGCGCAAAGCATCCCCTCTTTAATAGAGAAATTGCAGTATCTTTTTAAAATTCTTGAAATAATTACGCAAGCTATTAGATACCCTAAAACTAAAATTATTGCCGGGATAATTAGCCCGATTATTGCTATAAAATCATTATATGTCATAGAGCTACCTATGTAAGCACCAGCTAAAATTTGTGCTATACGCCTAGCTAAAACAGGTAAATTACATTTATTATAAAACTGTTTTGCAATAATTGTAAATATCAAAGCAAAAACTAAAGTTCCAGCAGGGATATTTAGAATTTCGCCTGTTACACCACCTAAGAGTGAAGCAATTACTGTTAATATAAAACCTTTACATGAATACGGTTCCCTGTCAACTTTCATTTCGCCTTTATTTATTGAGTCTTCATTTTTTCCAAACTCTTTTATTATGCTTGGAAATACACCTATTCCAATACATAATCTCACAAATTGTAATGCAGCAACTATTGCGCCGTCTGCTCCCATTTCTTCTGCTATAATAGGAGTATCAGACATACCACCAGGAACGGCGATAAAAAAGCAGGTTAATAAATCTAAATCTGTAATAAAATATATTGTAAATCCAACTATAATATTTAATATCATTAGTCCAGAAACTAAAATTAGTAATGGTTTACCAAGTTTTTTAAAATTAGATAAATCTTTTTTAGAAATACCTACACCGATAAAAGCTCCTGAAATAGTTTGAGCTAAAAACTTTGCCTCGTATGGCATATCGGCATTACCTGTTAAAATATTAAAAGCTGCAACTCCACAAATTGCGCCTATCATTAATCCACCGGGAACTTTTAATTTATAAAATATTATTCCCACAAAAGTAGCTACTAATATTGTAAGTAAAAAATCCAATTGCATCGCCTCCTTTTATTATATTTGATTATTTTAATTTTTTTGATATAATATATATAAGTATTATTACATAAAAGATATATTTTTGTAAAGAGTAGTTATTAATTGGAAAATTAATTTTAAAACTAAGAGTTTAATATCTTTTTTTAATGACTAACAAAAATTGCCATCGAGTAATTTATGCGCAAAATAATTCAAAGCCCAAAGAGAGGAATAATATTATGAATATTAAAGAATTGCAAGCTTTTATTTCTGTTTATGATAATCGCTCTATAACTAAAGCTGCTGAAAGATTATATGTTTCTCAGCCAACATTAACTAGAACAATTAAAAAAATTGAAGAAGATACAGGTACAGAGCTATTTAAACGCACGATTGAAGGTATTATTCCTACAGTCGCTGGTGATATCTATAATGAACATGCAAGAAAAATGATAGAAATTTATAGAAATCTTGAGCATTCTATATCATTAATGAATGATAAAAACAGTGGTAAGTTAACTATTGGTACAACTTTTTTTCTTGGAGCAATAACCCTTCCTGTGGTATTAGAAGAATTCAACAATAGATATCCTAATATTAAATTAGAAATTATAGAAGGCACATCTTTTGAAATTGAAGCTGAAATTGTTAAAGGAATTGTTGACGTTGGGATTATTCATCTTCCAATTTCTAATCCAAATCTTGAAATTATTTATATAGGACAAGAAAAATTTTTAGTAGCTTTATCAAAAGATGATGCTCTTAATGCTTTATCTTATGAAAAAGATGATGACATTTTAAGATATCTTGATGTTAGTTTACTTAAAAATAGACATTTTATATTAAATGCGCCAACTCAAAGAACTCAGCAAGAAGTTATAAGGATTTGTAAAAATGCAGGATTTACCCCAAATGTTAAGTATCAAACAAGGAATTTACAAACTATTGTAAATTTAGTAAATAAAGGACTTGGAGTTTCATTAATCCCTTCTTCATATTTAAATATTTTTGATAAAGTTTCAAAACCGAATTATTATAATATCGAACCTTTGTTAGAGCCTGAATGGGGATTAGCAGTTATATATGCAAAAAATTTAGCACTTCCTAAAGGATTTGTTGAGTTTGTTGATATATGTAAGGCTACTCTACCTAATATATATAATTACTAATAAATTTTAAATAAAAAACCTCCTGTTTAAAAACAGGAGGTTTTTAGATTAGTAATTAATTTTCAGCTTTTTTGTTATTTTTTTTAACAAATAAAGGTTTTAAAACTGGACCAAGAATCATAACTACACAAGCAATCATAATTACTGCAGTAATTGGTTTTGTGAAAATTTCAATCATATTACCATCTGTTAGAGTGTAAGCTCTTCTAAAGTTACTTTCACACATAATACCTAGAACAAGTCCTAAAACTAAAGCAGCTGAGTTGTATCCTAGTTTTACAAACATAAAACCAACTATACCAGCTATAGCCATAAGTACAACGTCGCCAGTGTTATTATTTAGTGCATAAGCACCAATTGTTGCAAGCATAACGATTGTAGGACCTAAAACGCTGTATGGGATTGAAAGAATTTTAGCAAATACTTTAGCAACCATCATAGCAACAACAACCATTACAATGTTAGTAACAAGCATTGAGCCAAAAACAGAAGCAACATATTCTGGCTGACTTCTAACAAGTAGAGGTCCGATTTGAACACCTTGCATAACAAGAGCTGTCATCATGATAGCTGCAGCATTACCCCCTGGAATACCAAGTGATAGTAATGGAACCATAGAACCACCAGTTGCAGCATTATTTGCAGCTTCTGAAGCAACGATACCAGATGGATCACCTGTTCCTAGTCTTTCAGGATGTTTTGAAACTTTCTTTTCAATTGCATATGATAAGAAAGAAGCAATTGTAGCACCTGCACCAGGAAGAATACCAACAACAGTACCTAAAATAGATGAACGAATCATAGTGCCTTTAGTTGCCCAAATTTCTTTAGGACGAGGTAAAACTGTTTTTGATTTAGCTGATGAATCTTCATCAACATCTATTTTTCTTGGATTTAAAGTTTGTTTTAAAACTTCAGTAACAGCGAATAAACCAATCATAACTGGAATCATTTCGATACCACCAAGAAGAGTTGAGCTTCCCCAGTTTAGACGAGCAATACCAAGCATTGGGTCCATACCGATTGTAGCTAATAATAAACCTAATAAACCTGAGATAAGTGTTTTTAATAAGTTATCACTATCTAGGCAAGATAGAACTGATAGTCCTAAGAATGAAACAGCAAATAACTCACTTGGACCAAATTCTAAAGCAACAGCAGCAAGCTGTGGAGAAATTAAAGCCATAGCAAAAGCAGCAACTAAACCACCTATAGCTGAAGCAACTAAAGAGTAACCTAAAGCCTTACCAGCTTCGCCTCTTTGAGCCATTGGGTAACCATCGAATGTAGTTGGTGCTGAAGATGGTGTACCTGGGATTCTAAATAAGATAGCTGTAATACCACCACCTGTGATAGATGCACAGTATACAGAAACTAGGAATGCAATTGATATTACAGGATCCATTTGGTATGCGAATGGTAATGCTAAAGCAACAGCCATAGAAGCACTAACACCAGGCATAGCTCCAAATATAACCCCTAAAATTGTACCCGCTACTAATAATAAGAAAGTAGCTGGTTGAAATACAATTCCTAGACCAGTAAATAATAAATCAAACATTATGTAAACTTCCTTTCATTAAAACGGTAAAATACGTTCAAGTGTACGAGCAAATTCACGGAATACTCCGATTGTTCCTCTTGCAAGCATAATATCTAGTACTCCTTGGAATAGTATGTAAAGTATAACTGTTATTACTAAACTAATTAATACAAGCTTTGGAATTTTTGTTTCTCCTAATAAATACCCATAAGCAATTAAGAATAAGAAACATGTTGGAATAAAACCTATTATTGGGAAGACAACAGCCATAACAGCTACTATAACCATACCAATAAATAATTTACTTTTAAAAAAGCTTACAACATCTAATTTTTTCTTTGATTCATCAAGCGTTTTATATCCTTTAACACCTTTTACAATGTTAACTAATAAAAGTGCGCACATTGCCACTAAAATCATTTGTGGCCAGAACGCTGCACCAAGTTCTGTTGGAGTTGCTTCTGGAGATGTAGAGCCTACATAAAAAAAGCAATACACACCAAATAAAAATAATGCAACCGAGAAAATAATATCAAGCATTTTGATCTCCCTTTTCTTTACCTTTTTAAAATAAGGGAGATTTCTCTCCCTTATCATTAATTTAATATTACTAATATAAATTAGTTACCAAATAATTCTGTTAGAGCAGCATAATCAGCATCCCAAGCAGCTGTGTAATCAGCAGTGTTTAGGTAGCCTTGTCTTTGATCAAGACCTTGTGATGTAGCCCAATCTTGGAATGTTGCACTAGCAATTGCTTGTTCTGCAGCAGCTTCGAAAGCTTTTACAGCAGCTTCTGGAGTTCCTTCAGCGTAGAAAATACCACGAGCAGGACCATAGTAAGCTTCAACACCAGCTTCACCAGCTGATTGAACATTATCAAAACCTGGTAATGTAACTGATTCTTCTGTGAATGTCATAACAACTTTAACGTCGCCTGATTCAACTAGAGCTGAAACTTCAGCAGGACCAACAACAGCAAGAGCTACGTGTCCGCCCATAACGTCAGCGTTTAATTGAGAACCTTCTGTGTAACCAACAGCTTCGATTGAATCACCAAAAGCAGCTTGTACACAAGCACCGTCAAGACCAGTAACAGTCATAACGCCAGCTTTAACTTCGCCTGGGTTAGCATTAACATAATCCATTAATTCAGCGTAGTTGTTGTATGGAGCATCTTTGCTAGTGATTAAGATGTTGATATCGTGAACCATTTGTACAAGTGGCTTAACTGAACCGTATACATCAAAATCTGTAGCGCCAGAAATTTGTGCTAATACTGGAGATGGAGTTAACATTAAGTATGTGTAACCGTCAGCAGGTTGTTGTGTAAAGAATTGAGTACCTGTAACACCGCCTGCACCTGATTTGTTGTTTACAGTAACTGAAACATCTAATACTTCTTCAAGAGCAGTTGCGAAAGTTCTAACTGTTGTGTCAGCACCGCCGCCTGTACCCCAAGGACAGATGATTTCAATGTTATTTTCGAATACCCATTCGCCGTCTGCTACTTCTTCAGTTGCTGTGCCACTGCTACAAGCTGTTAGAGCTAGTGAGAATGCTGCAACTAATGAAAGAGCTAGAAATTTTTTAAAGCTTTTTTTCATAATAGTTTCTCCTTAAAAGAATTGTTTTATTTATTTTTCCGGATAATCCGTAAAAATTCACTAATATTTCGCAATCTTTTATTAAAGTAGTATAAATTTATGTTATTACTGCAATAACAAATTGTTATGATTGCCTCTGTAATTAATTATATCTAAAAAAGGGCATTTTTCAAATTCATAAAGTAAATACCCCCTATACACAAATTGAATTTTCTTATAAAAATCATATTATTTTTTGATATATTCTATTTTTTTGCTATTTTTTTGTATAGTTTTCACACATTTTACATAATAATATTGTTGAGATTGATATTTATAATAACTAGTCATTTAATTTATATATTATATATAATTAATTATTTATATAAAATCAGGTAATTTTATCAGGTAATTTTACTTATCATTTCATTGTATATATCTAAAATGTCTTTTGCTGCTTTTAAATATATTTCCCCTGCATATGTTGGAGATATTCCTTCTAATGTTGAGAAAAATAAGTCTGCGTTTAAATCTTCTTGAATTTTTTTTAATTTTCTTGAAGCACTAGAACGGCTTAATCCAACCTTTTTTGCAGCTTCAGTAATTGTGCCAAGTTCTTTAAAGGCAAGCATTATTTCAAGTTCACTTTTACTCATTCAAATATCTCCTTATTTTCTTTTACATACTCTTTAAAAATTTCACTGAATGCACCACATACTTTTGATATATTATTACTATTAAAAAAAGCAATACATAAATCCCAACTAGCTCCCCACTCTTTTGGAAGCTTTAAATAAATAGGATGTCTTTTGCTATCAAAATATTTAACATAACTTTTAGGTAATAAAGTGATTCCTAAATCAACAGCTGCTAAATTCCTTGCTGTATCAAAGTTTTTAGTTGTATAAACTATATTTGGGTTAACATCAATGTTTTTTAAAATATTAAGCGCTATCTGCCCTATCCTTTGATCAGCGCTCACCATTATCATAGGAAGATTTTCTATCATTTCTTTATTTGCGATATCTATACTTTGATTTTCTTTTATAACTTTATTTTCTTTACTAATAGCTAAAATAAAATCATCTTTTGCAACGATTTCTAGGAAAAGATTTTTAGTTGTTATTGGTTGATGCATAATAGCTAAATCAATTTTTCCACTCATAATCATTTCTTCAAGTTGTGTTGAATTTCCTTCTATTAATTCGACATAAACATTTGGAAATTTAAAATTAAATTTTGTTAAAACTTCGGGCAAAATCATAGTTCCAAGATATGGTGTAACACCAATTATAATCCTGCCTTTAATTAAGTTGTTTATATATCCAATTTCAATTTCCATATCTCGATATATTTTTTGAATTTTTAAAGCAGCTTTTACATACTCCTCCCCTTCTTTTGTTAATAACAGTCCTTTTTTTGTTCTATCAAAAAGTTTTTTATTAAGTTTATTTTCTACGCTTTGTAAAATTTGAGTTAATGAAGGCTGTGAAATAAATAATACTTGTGCTGCTTTACTTATACTTAAATGTTCAGCTATTGTTGTAATATACAATAATTCTCTATCGTTCAATATAAAACCTCCTAAATATTTCTTAAATATATAGATATATTCTTAATATAACAATATAAAATCAAAAAGTCAATTAAGATTTTAATATGCGTGCATTTTACCTATATTAGGTATATTATTTTAATATTTGATTAATGTAATTATTTGGTATATTATATAAGTAACTAATAACATGAAAGAGGTTTATTTTTATGGTAAAATTATATGATTCTGGCGTTTTTCTTTTAAACGGAAAAGAAATTGTATCTGATGTAGCTAATATTTCCAAATCTCACGGAATAACTTCATGTCCTGATGAGGCAAAAAAAGGAACTATGGCTTATGATATTTTAAAAAATCATAACACAACATCTGATATGCAAAATCTAAAAATCAAATTTGACTCAATGACAAGTCATGACATCACTTATGTTGGAATTATTCAAACAGCTCGTGCTTCTGGTATGACTGAATTCCCTATGCCATACGTTTTAACAAACTGTCATAATTCCCTATGTGCAGTTGGTGGTACTATTAACGAAGATGACCATATGTTTGCTCATTCTGCTGCTGTAAAATATGGTGGCATCTATGTGCCAACAAATATGGCTGTTATTCATACATACAATCGTGAAATGATGGCAGGTTGCGGAAGAATGATTTTAGGTTCTGATAGCCATACACGTTATGGTGCGATAGGAACTATGGCTGTTGGTGAAGGTGGCGGCGAACTTGCAAAGCAATTAGTTGGAAGAACATATGATGTTGCTTATCCAGAAGTTGTTGCTATTTATTTAGATGGAAAACCAGCTTTAGGCGTTGGCCCTCAAGACGTTGCTTTATCTATTATAGGTGCTGTTTACGCTAATGGCTATGTTAAAAATAAAGTAATGGAGTTTGTAGGCCCTGGTGTTAAACATTTACCTATGGAATATAGAAACGGTATTGATGTAATGACAACTGAAACAACTTGTTGGTCAAGTATTTGGACAACAGATGAAAAAACAAGTGAATACTTAACAATTCACGGCAGACCACAAGATTATAGCGAAATTAATCCTAAAGACGTTGCTTATTATGATGGCTGTGTGTATGTTGATTTATCAAAAGTTGAGTGTACTATTGCTATGCCAATGCACCCAAGCTATACATACACAATTAGAGAATTAAAAGAAAATACTAAAGATATATTAAATTTAGTTGAAGAAAGAGCTAATTCACAACTTCCTTCAACAGTTAAAATGGATTTAATGAGCAAATATAGAAATGGCGAAATTTATGTTGATCAAGGTATTGTTGCTGGATGTGCCGGCGGTACTTTTGATAACTTATGCGATGTTGCTGATATTTTAGATGGACAAAGCTGTGGTAATGGCGAATTTACAATGAGCGTTTATCCTGGTAGTATGCCAAGTTATCTTGATTTAATTAAAAATGGCGCTATATCAAAAATCGCTAGTGCTGGTGCAATTGTTCGTGAATGTTTCTGTGGCCCGTGTTTTGGTGCTGGTGATACTCCTGCTAATGGTGAATTTAGTATCCGTCACACAACAAGAAACTTCCCTAACCGTGAAGGTTCAAAACCTGGTGAAGGACAATTATCAGCTGTTGCATTAATGGATGCTAGAAGTATTGCTGCTACTGCTATTAACGGCGGTAAATTAACAGCTGCTACTGATATTGATTTAAACTTTACTTCTCCTAAATTCTATTTTGATAAGGGTGTTTATGATAAGAGAATCTTAGATACATACGGAAATCCTATGTCAGATAAGCAACTTAAAATGGGACCAAACATTAAAGATTGGCCAGAACAACCAGAATTAAGTGATGATTTACTAATTAAAGTTGTTACTCATATCACTGATGACGTTACTACAACTGATGAATTAATCCCATCAGGTGAAACAAGTAGCTTTAGATCAAATCCTATTAGACTTGCTGAATTTACTCTTTCAAGAAAAGATCCTAATTATGTAGAAAATTCAAAAGCTGTTCACGCTATGCAACTAGAAACTGCTAATGAAAAAACTCTACATCCTGAAGTTAAATCTGTTTATGATGTTCTTGATTCAAAAGGAGTTAAAACTAATCCATTAAACACAGTTATTGCAAGCACAATTTTTGCTAAAAAACCAGGTGATGGTTCTGCTCGTGAACAAGCTGCAAGCTGTCAAAGAGTTTTAGGTGCAGGTGCTAATATAGCAGTGGAATATGCAACAAAGAGATACCGTTCAAACTGTATTAACTGGGGTATGGTTCCATTCTTAATAGAAAATGAAAACTTAGTTAATTTAAATGACTGGGTGTTTGTTCCAAATATCCGCTCTGCAATCTTAGATAAAGTTGATGAAATTAAAGCTTATGTAGTAAGCGAAGGAAAAACAAATGAAATCACTTTAAAAGTTGGCGCATTAACTGATGATGAAAGACAAATATTAGTTGATGGTTGCTTAATTAATTACTATAAAAAACAATAATCTAATTATAAAAAAAAATACGAAATGTGATAATTCACATTTCGTATTTTTTATTTATTTATAAATTTTATTGCCTGTCTTACATCTTGTGCAAAACAAATTTCTAAATCATAATCTTTAACGTTTACTTGATTTTTTGCATGAAGTGGAACAATCACTTTTTTAAATCCTAGCCTTTGAGCTTCTCTTAAACGTAAATCAACATTTAATACACTTCTAATTTCCCCACCTAGTCCAACTTCACCAAAGGCAACGACTGATTTATCAATAGCCGTGTCAGTTAAAGCTGATACAACGCTTAAAATAACAGATAAATCTATTGCTGTTTCTTCTAGTTCTAAGCCACCAACAACATTAAGATAAATATCCATATTTTGAATAAAATACCCTGCTCTTTTCTCTAAAACAGCTAAAATTAAGTTTGTTCTATTATAATCAAGTCCATTTGCAACTCTTCGAGGTGTTCCAAATCCTGTTTTTGTAGCTAAAGCTTGGATTTCTGTTAAAATCGGTCTAGTGCCTTCCATAACGCAGGTTACACAACTACCACTAACAGTTGCATTTCTTCCTTCTAAAAGCATTTTAGAAGGGTTTTGAATTTCAACTATCCCTTTACTGGACATATCAAACATTCCTATTTCATTAGTTGAGCCATAACGATTTTTACTAGAGCGTAGAATTCTATATGGAAGGGTTTTATCGCCTTCAAAATATAAAACAGTATCAACAATATGCTCCATAACCTTAGGTCCTGCTATTGCACCATCTTTATTTACATGACCTACAATAAATAATGCTGTTTCAACTTTTTTTGCTGAATTAATAAGTAGTGATGTTGCCTCTCTAACTTGAGAAACGCTTCCCGGACTTGATGAAATTGATGAGCAATTCATTGTTTGGATTGAATCAATAACGACTATATCTGGTTTTAATTCTTCTATGCTATTACAAATTGAAAAAACATCTGTTTCAGTTGCAATAGAAATTCCAGTGCCATTTATATCTAAACGATTTGCACGAAGTTTAATTTGTGTTAGAGATTCTTCTCCACTGATATAAACTATATTATAATCTTGAGATAAATTTGCGCAGATTTGTAATAGTAATGTAGATTTACCGGCACCAGGCTCACCACCTATAAGCATTCCAGCCCCTCTAACTATTCCCCCGCCTAATACTCTATCTAATTCTGCAATTTTTGTTTTTATTCGGCTTTTAGTTTCATTTGCATCTACATCTGATAAAGATAAAAAAGATAGATTTGAAATAGCTATATCTTTTCCTTTTGCTGATTTTAAAGGCTTTTTAACTACTTCTTCTTCAATAGTGTTCCATTCTTTACAAGTGGTGCATTGTCCTTGCCATCTATAGTAAACTTCTCCACAGCCATTACATGTATATATTGTTTTTTCTTTCATTAATTAATACTTCCTTAAATTATAAACTATAAATAAATTTTATCATATTTTATATTAATAAGCAATTATATAAAATGAAAAAGAGTACGAATTATTTCGTACTCTTTTTAAATGTTAATTATAAAAATAATATTTTTGCAAGGAATAATAATCCACAAATCCACATTGTTACTGAAACTTCTTTAACTTTTCCAGTAAATACTTTTATAGCAACCCATGAAAGTATACCGAACATGATACCATTAGCAATTGAATATGTAAAAGGCATACCAACGATTGCTAAAAATCCTGAAACAGCATCAGCCATATCGCCTTCAAATTTCATTTTTGAAATAGCACTCATCATTAATAATCCAACAATTATTAACGCAGGAGCAGTTGCATATCCTTGAATTGAAAGGAATACTGGAGATAGGAATAAAGCCGCTATAAATAAACAACCTGAAACTACAGCACTTAAACCTGTTCTACCGCCTGCAGAAACACCAGCTGATGATTCAACGTAGCTAGTTACAGTTGAAGTACCAAGACAAGCACCAACAACAGTACCAACAGCGTCTGCCATTAAAGCTTTACCAGCGTTTGGTAGTTCATCATTTTCATCAAGTAGATTTCCTTTTGCTGCAACACCAATAAGTGTTCCAACTGTATCAAATAAATCAACAAATAAAAATGCAAAAACTATTGTGATAAATGAAATAATATTTTCAGCTGCCCACTGGAAATTGAATTGGAATAATGTTGGAGCTAATGATGGGAATAATGTGTAGTTTTCGAAGCTTGGAATATTTGAAAAAGCTCCTATTTCAGGATTTACTACATAAATACCTGTAATTTCAGTTGCAATACCTAATCCCCAAGTGATTAAAATACCAATTAGAATCGCACCTTTAACATTGAAATGCATTAAAACTGCAACAGCTAAAACACCAATAATAGCTAAAACTGTACGAATAGAAGTTAAATCGCCTAGAGCAACGAATGTTGCAGGATCTGATACAACTATACCAGCATTGATAAGCCCTATAATAGTGATAAATAAACCAATACCAACTGTAATACCGAATTTTAAGTTTGTTGGGATTTGATTTAAGATTTTTTCACGGAATTTAAAGAATGAAAGTACGATGAAAATTAGACCTTCAACTAAAACTGCAGCTAATGCAATTTTCCATGCGTCTTCGCCAAGTCCCATACCAAGGCTAACTGAATAAGCAAAGTAAGCATTTAATCCCATACCTGAAGCTAACGCTATTGGATAATTTGCTAAGAAGCCCATTACAAATGTAGCAATTGCTGCTGAAAGTGCTGTTGCAGTGAAAACCGCGCCTGCATCCATACCTGTTACAGCAAGCATACTTGGGTTAACAGCTAAAATGTAAGCCATTGCAAGGAATGTTGTAATACCGGCAATAACTTCCGTTTTAACGTCTGTGCCATGTTCTTTTAGTTTAAATAATTTTTCTAACATTTTATTCCTCCAAATAAAATAAGTGAACACAAATAAAGTGTTCACTAAAAATAAAATAAAAGATTATTCTTTTATTTTTTAAGTTTACACTTATAGCGTAGGCATTTAAGGTGCCACGTAGAGACTCTCATTCCATATCAATGAGCTAATATAAGTTTTGTCATTATTCTACATTATTTTCACTAAAATTTCAAGATACTATATGTTATTTCAGCAATAATACTAATATTTTAAAATAATAATATATAAAAATAAGCACAAGTATACAATTTAATTTTTAATTATCATTTATAATATTATAAAAAAAATTTAAGTCAACATTATGTAAAGTAATTTAACTTTACGCATATAAAACCTTTAAAAATACATCTTATATATCACAAATAATTCATATTTTTACTATATTATTAATCTTAATATTATTGAAAGGAATTATATTATTATGGAAACTATTTTTAAAAGAAGAAGTGTGCGTACATATAGTGATAAAAAAGTTGAAGATGAAAAAATTGACAAAATTTTACGAGCTGCAATGCAAGCTCCAAGTGGTGCAAATCAACAACCATGGGAATTTTTAGTTTTAAATTCAAAAGAAAGTTTAGATATTTTAAAAAATTATCTCCCTACTGCTAAAATGGTTCAAGAAGCATCAGTAATTATTGTTTTTTTAGAAAAAACAGATGTTAGAGTTCCGTATTTTACTCATCAAGATATGGGCGCTTGTGTTCAAAACGCTTTATTGGAAGCTGCATATTTAGAGCTTGGTAGTTGTTGGATCGGTGTTCAAAAAGGCGAACGTGAAGATTTTTTACGAGAATCTTTTAATATTCCAAATGGTGTTAATCCATTTGCTATTGTGACAATTGGATACCCAGCTATAAAAGAAGCAAATTGTTTCGTCGATAGATTTCTTGAGGAAAAAATACATTTTAATAACTATTAAAAAAAACACTGTTATATTTTTTATAACAGTGTTTTTAATTTATATAAAATATTCTATATACAACGGTTTAACGCTATTTTTTAAATGAATACAAGTAAATTCATGTTTATTCTCTATTTCTTTTAAATAAAACTTTTTCACTTTATCTGACTTATTTGCAACAGATTCATATACAAATGATATTCCAACATTTTTTGAAACTAACTGAGTTATTGAAGAAAATGAATTAATTTGTATCTTATTTTTAAAGCTGTTAATTGTATAATTATTATTAGTTAAAACTCTGTCAAATGCTTCTTTTGTCCCAGAGCCATTTTCTCTATAAATTAAACGATTATTAAAAATATTTTTTATTTCAATTATATTATCAGCATAAGGATGATTTATACTACAAATCCCAACAAGGCTTTCTTTTTTATAATTATAATAACAAAATTCTTCTTTATTAATATATCCTTCAATAAAAACATAATCTAATTCGCAATTTTTAAGTTTTGCTATTAAATTATCTGTATTATCAATCGTGTAAATTAAATCTATATCTTCTTCTAATATTAATTTTGCAATTTTATCATTAATGATAAACTCCCCTATTGTTCTAGTTGCACCTATTCTTAGTTTTGGCTTTTCTTTTATCATAATTTCACTTATTAACTTATTAGAATTATATTCAGCTGATATAGCATAATTTTCTAAAATTTCTGCCTGTTTAGTTTTGTATAAAATTCTATTTTTATATAAAAATAATTTACAGTTATATAAATTTTCTAATTGCTGTATATGATTTGTTACTGCAGGCTGTGATAAATTCAATTCTTGCGCAGTTATTCTATAATTCATATTTCTACAAAGTGATAAAAATGTATTTATTTTATAATCCAGCATAAATCCTCCATCAGAAAAATTAATCAATTCATCAGTATTTATTACTTTATTTTATCATTAAAATATGTTAAAATCAATACGATGATATGAGAATTAAAAAATAGGAGAAATTAAATGTTAAAAAACAAAAATGTAAATATAATTCCTGGAGTTACACTTGCGGCTGGTATTGCTGTTATAGCGCAAATCATTGAAGGGCTACTTCCAATTCACTTAATTGGAGATTCAGTTATTGCTTTATTTATGGGTATGGCAATAAACTATTTTTTAAAACCATCTGATGTTTTTAAAACTGGTGTAAATTTTACTTCTAAAAAATTATTAAGAGTTGCTATTATTTTTCTTGGTGCTTCACTTAGCGTTGGAACAATATTAACTGTTGGTAAGAATTCTTTAATAGTGATGTTCTTTACACTTCTAACTTGCTTTGGTGGCGGTTATTTTATCGGTAAAGCCTTAGGTTTAAACTGGAAAATGTCTAATTTAATTTCTGCTGGAACTGGTATTTGTGGTGGTTCTGCTATTGCTGCTATTGCCCCTGTTATCGATGCTGATGACACTGATATTGCATTTGGTATGTCTGCAACATTTATATTTGATATGATAATGATTTTAATATTTCCTGCCATGGGTGCTTTTTTAGGATTATCAGATACAGCATACGGTTTATGGACAGGTACTGCTGTTAATGATACCTCTAGTGTTGTGGCGGCTGGATACGCCTTTAGTGAGGCTGCTGGTGATTATGCAACAATGGTTAAACTAACAAGAACTTTATCAATTATTCCTGCTGTTTTAATATTTTCTATGATTAACATTAGAGTTAAAAGAAAAGAAGCTACAAAAACAAATACAACTGTTACCGATACAATAACAGGCAAAGTTAATTTTATGGAGATAATTCCATGGTTTATACTTGGATTTTTAGCGCTCGCAGGATTAAATAGTTTAGGTTTTATTCCAGAGAATGTAGGTTTAATTTTGAAAAATATGAGTAAATTTTTAATGGTTATGTCTTTGGCTGCTATTGGAATAAAAACAGATGTAAAGCATATGAAGCAAGCTGGTTTACGCCCTATGTTACATGGTTTTATAATCTCTGCTCTAGTTGTAATTGTTGCTATAACTGTACAATATGCGGTTGGTATAATTTAATATATATAAAGGCTTAATTTTTGACAAATTAAGCCTTTTTTATTGCTATTTTTTTGTTAACATGTTAAAATATTAAATATTATATAACACAAAATTACACGCATTTCAAATTAGGGGATTTATGGAACTTTTTATCACTTTTATACTTTTTCAATTAATAGGATTTACTATATACCGATTTTTAAAAACTACACCTGTTTCAGCTTTTTTAATCGGTATATATTCTTGTGTATCTGCTACTTATTTATTCGGATTATTTAATCATTTGTATATTGGTAGACTTCTTTTTTTTATAATAGGAATAACTTTACTAATCTACGACTATTATAAAAATAAAGATAAGCAATACTTTGAGTTTTTAAAATCGTATTTTAATTTATCTAATGTTGTTTTAATTGTATCTAGTGTGTTATTTTTAGTTTTATACCTAATAAATCAGCCAGTTTTTACATATTGGGATGAATATTCTTTCTGGGGAACTTCGGCTAAATTTCTAGTTGAATATAATCAATTCTTACCTTCATTTGATTATATTTATCATTACAATGAAACTATAATTGCTGGAAGCAGTGTTTTAAGCTATGTTTTTAATTTATTATCTCATGAATTTAATGATTATAGCTTATATTTCTCATATACAGTTGTTATTTTATCCACTTTTGCATTAGCAACTGAATTTATATTCAATAAAAATAAAAACAAATATCTATCCCCTGTTGTATTTATTTTATTTGTTTTTACTGTTTTTTTACAAAGCAATTCTCTTCCAAGTTTAGATTACAGTAAAATACACTATGCTTTTAATACCTCATTGGTAGATTTTTTGTTATCGATAGTAGCTTTTAGTGCTATATTATTATATGTTTCAAATAAAAATAAACTGTTGTTAATTCCTGCGTTATTAGTTTTAACTGTTTTAAAAGATGTTGGGATATTCTTTAGTATTCTTAGTATATGTATTATTGCTTGTTTTGAATTATTTACAAATAAGGAAACTTTATTAATTAAAAAATTAATAAAACTTTTTATTATGTGTGTATCTATACTTGTAATATATATTTCATGGCCTACTTACAGATCACATGAAGCTAATTTAACGCCTATGAATGAAGAATTGTTTAATATCTCATCATTTGAATATCAAAAAGAAGAAACGATTAACGATGATAGCAATTTATCTTCTGATGCTCCAAAAAAAGAAGGAAATTTTATTTTACAAGTTATATCTTCTGATTATAGAACTCAATCTCAAAATGAAGTTATAAATGATATGTCTTTTCAACTAAGAAATTCAAATACCACTTTTTATATTAATGATATTATATTAATTTTTATTTTAGTTACTCTAGGAACTTTATGTATGTTTTTATTAGATAAAAATTTAAGGTTATCTTTACTATTTATAAACGTAGGTTTAACTTTAGGATTTATTGTTTATATTTCAGCTATTAGCTTATTTATAGCCCAATTTAACGATGGAATGGTTGAATATCCAAGATATTCTTCAACATATTATTGGCTTTGGATTTATTTAGTGTTAACACTTGTAATTTATGTTTTAAATAAGAAAAAAATCGAGTTTCCAGTTTATATTATAACTATACTACTTAGCTTTATGGTTTATAATATTGGCCTTGATTATTTCTTTATCAGCTCACCAAAAAATAATCAAATAGTTATAAGCGAAAAGAAAGAAAATTCATCACATTATCAAGAAATATTCGATTTTCAGCCTAGAATACTATTAATTTCCGACAGATTTAATGATTATACGTATATGCTTGATTTATATTATGCTTTTCCTAGTTTATCAAATCAAGATGTCCTACATACAGATATCGATTTTTCTATGAGTTTTTCAAATATAGAATTTGTTAATGAAGAATTAGAATTTTATTATAATATAGCAACAGATGAAGAATTCTTAACTATTGTTTACGAAAACTTTGATTATATTTATATAACCGAATTACAAGAGTCTTTTGTTAATTCTTATGGTGAGTTTTTTAATTCAGATTTAGTTCCAAATTCTTTATTTAAAGTTAATACTGAATCTGAAATTCCATTTGAGGTGATTAATTAATGAAACTATTACAAAATATCTCTACTAAAATTAACTCAAATAAATTAAACGTATTAAAATATTGTTATATATTTGTTTTTTGTGTAATAATTATTTATAATTTATTACTAAGTTTATATAATTATATTAATTTAAAGCCAGTCGAATTGAGTTTATATGATTTTAATCAAGTAGGCGCCGAGATTATAGATGATTCAACTGTGATAACTGCTACTGCTGATACTCAATTAATTTATGAAAGTGATAAACCGATTTTAAATTTATATTTTAATGCAGACACTTTATTTAATGTTGGCGAATGGATATTGTTTTATCAAAATGATTTAGATAAAGAGTTTTCTGTTGAAAAACAACTGTATGCAAAATATAATGGTGAAGAATATTATTTTTCCTTACCAATAAACACAAAAAAAATTAGATTTGATTTAGGTGTTACAGCTTCAAATACAATTAATTTTTATGAATTAGTTTTAAATAAATCTTCTTTTAACTCTATAAATGCCTTTGAATCTAACGATTTATTTAATATTTTTGTACTACCTTTAGTTTTGTATTCTATTATTCTTTTATTTAATGATTTATACTTACACCTAAATAAATTTTTAGAAAACAGGAGAAATCAATGAAAAAAACGTATTGTTTAGTATCAGCACAATATCTTCCAACAATGGGTGGTGTTGAAAATTTCACTTTTAATTTAGCAAAAGAGCTCATCAAAAATGGTAATAAATGTATTGTAATAACAAGCTCTATTAAAAATTTAAAAAATCATGAAATTGATGAAAATGGAATTGAAATTATACGTTTAGATAGCTTTAATTTTTTAAATAATCGATTCCCTTTTGTAAAGCCCACTAAGAGTAATTCTAATGTTTTAAAAAATTTATTAAAATATGATAATTTGAATTTTATTATAAATACTAGAATTTATCCATTATCTATATATGCTTCTTTCTTTGCAAAAAAATATAAAAAGCCTGCAATTTTAATTGACCATAGTACAAATTATCTTTCTCTTGGAAATAAATTCTTAGATTTTTTAATTAAAATTTATGAGCATATAGTTGCATTTTTCTTAAAACTTACTTCAGTTGAATTTTATGGTGTATCTAAAGCCACATGTAAGTGGTTAAGTAAATTTAATATAACTCCAAAAGGAATAATATATAATTCTATTGATTTTGTAAAAATAAATAATGTTGAAAAGACATACTTAGATTTATCGCGTTATGATATAAATGAAGACTCTATTATTATTTCATATGTAGGAAGGTTAATCCCAGAAAAAGGTGTTGAAAATTTATATTATGCTATGAAAGAATTAAATCTTAAAAATGTATATTTATTTTTTGCTGGTGAAGGCTCATCCTATAATTTTTTAAATAATAATCAAACTGATAATATTTTTGTATTAGGAAGATTAAATTTTAATGAAGTAATTAGCTTATTTAAACAATCAAATATTTTTTGTTTCCCTACCGCTTATCCAGAAGGTTTTCCTACAACAGTTTTAGAAGCTTGTGCATGTCAATGCTATACTATAACAACTGAATTGAGTGGAGGTGCAACTGAACTTATTAGTGATTCTAATTACGGAACAATTATTAAAGATAATAAAGTTGAAACAATTAAAGATTCAATTTTAAAAAGCCTTAATGATAGTAATTTAAAAACAAAAGCCTTAAATGCACAACAACGAGTTTTCGATAATTACACATGGGAAAAAACTGCAGAAAAAATTGAAAATTTGAATTTATGAGGAAAATTAAATGAAAAAACTATTAATCATTCCAGCTTATAATGAACAAGATAATATATTAGCTACAATGAAAGATATAAAAGAAAATGCTAAAGATTGGGATTATATCATAATAAATGATGGCTCAAAAGATAACACTTTTAATATTTGCAAAGAAAATAATTTTAATATATTAAGTTTAGAAAGTAATTTAGGTCTTGCAGGTGCTTTTGAATCTGGAATTCTATACGCTTATAAAAACAACTATGATTATGTAATGCAATTCGATGCAGATGGACAGCATATGGCAATATATTTAGATGATTTATTAAATATTTCTATAAAAAAGAATTCCGATATCGTTATAGGCTCAAGATTTGTTACCACTAAAAAACCTTTCACTCTTAGAATGTTAGGCTCAAGATTTATAACATTGGCTATATATTTAGTTTGCGGCAAACTATTAACTGATCCTACTAGTGGTATGAGATTGTTTAATAAAAAAATTATTGAAAAAATGGCGAATAATATTAATCTTGGCCCTGAGCCTGATACAATTGCCTACCTTTTGAAAAAAGGATATACTTTTTCTGAAGCTCAAGTTGAAATGAAAGAAAGAGTTCATGGAACTAGCTATTTAAATCTTTATAACAGTTTTAAATATATGACTAGAATGTTTATATCAATTTTAATACTTCACAAATTTAGATAGGAGAATAATATGAGTCCTTTTTTTAGATTAATGTTAATATCTGTTTCTTTTATTACTTTGTTTTATATAATTGTAAAAGTTAAAAAATCAAAAATGCAAATAGAAGACACTATTTTTTGGGTTTTATTCTCTTTACTTTTTTTAATTCTTAGTATCTTCCCTTCAATTATTTTCTATTTTTCTAATTTACTAGATTTAGAAGATCCAACTAATCTATTGTATCTTGGTATAATTTTCATTTTAATTGTTAACCAATTTAGAATGCAACAAAAATTGTCTTCTTTAAAAAATCAAGTAAAAACTATTATTCAAAACAGAGCAATTGAAAATAATGAAAAAAAACTAAATTAATTATCATTTAATAAAAAATCAGCCAAGTTAATTGGCTGATTTTTTATATTCGTTTATTTTTTTAATTTTGTAATTAATATAATTATAGTCGTTGTACAAACTCAATCTTTTTGCCGTCTGGACCTTTTATAAAAAATATTTTCACTCCATTTTCATATAGAAAATCAAGTTGTTTTAATTCCATTGTTATTAAATCTAATTTTTTAAAATATTCATAATCAGCTTTAATATCTTTTGAAGTATATGCAATATGTTGGATAATAGTTTCTTTAATATCTTTATTTCCAATTAATTCATACGTGATATTTCCATCAGTAATAAAAACAAAATCTTTATCATTTCCATGATATCTATTCACAATTTTAAATCCCATAACTTCTGTATAAAATTTTACTGCATCCTCTAAGTTTGGCACTTGTAAATTGATATGGTCTAGTTCTCTATTAAAATAAGTCATTATAAATCTCCTTTTTTAGTTCCTTTTT
>CAYJGG010000015.1:0-39972 GCA_964369915.1 uncultured Oscillospiraceae bacterium
TTAAAAGACTATTTAGTCAATAAACCGTTTGTAAACAATAAAAAAATCCCCTATAGGGGATTTTTTTATTTCTATTCTAAATCACGTGATTTATAAAAATGCCATCCGATAACTGTGAATACTATCATTGAAATATAAAATATTCCAGCGAAAATCATAGTTTCGGTTTCTAATTTTACAACTGCATCAGGGTGTAGCATTTCAAATGGGCTTAAGTATTTAAAAAACTCTAAATTATCAGGCGATAAAGAGCTAAGAAAGCCAAACATATATGTTACTAATACTAGCATACTAGCTAAACTTGCAGCAGGGATTTTACTTGAAATTCCTGCTAGCATACTTCCAAGACCTAAAAAGACAAATGTTGTAATGCTAGATAATTTTAATATCTGCCAAGACTCCATAACAGAAAATGTTTCGCCACCATTAATAAATCCGCAGGCCATAACTGAGAAAAAAGCACCTATTAAAACAATCATTAAAGCAACATATGAAGTTAAAAATTTTGAAATGTAAATTTCACTTCTTGTTGTATTTAAAGAGTATAAAAAATCAATAGTTTTTTGTTTTTCTTCGCTAGCGATTATATTTGCTGAAAATATACCAATGAAAATGCTAATAGCAATTAAAATTAGATTATAAATCATGCTAAGATATCCAGTGTAAGTTGCGATTGAAGAAAAGTCTTCCATTCCAAAAAGTTGCATTAATACATCTGGCATAGCCTCCATTTTCACATGTGCTAAATCATGCATAGATGAAAAAAGAATCATATATAAAAACATTAAAGAAGTTATGGAAACTGTCCAAATTAATATTTGAGTTTTATGAATTTTTAAATTGAATTTAACTAATTTTATAATATTATTCATGATTAGTTTTCCTCCTTGTAATATTTAATGAATTCATCTTCAACACTACGATTTTTAATTTCAAGAGTCGCTAAATCAACGTTTGAAAGTTTTTTAATTAAATCATTTATATCGCCATCAAATTCAAATTTTTCTTCTTTGCCATCTTTAGTTTTATATTCAACAACTTGAACTTTTTTTAGAGCACGAGAATGTAAATCAACATCATCAACAATTTTACCATCTTTAATTATAAGAACTCTATCGCAATATTTTTCAATTTCCATTAAATTATGGCTAGAAAGGAAAATAGTTGCCCCTTGTTTTCTTTTTTCTAAGAGCATCTCAAAGAATTTTTCTTGCATAAAAGGATCGAGTCCACTTGTTGGCTCATCAAGAATTAAAACTTCTTTTTGAGAAAGAAGCATTTGAATTATAGAAACTTTTTTTCTGTTTCCAAGGCTTAAATCAGATATTTTTTTTGTTTCATCAAATTCAAAATAGGTAAAGAGATCAGTAGCTTTTGAGTATTCGATTTTTTGAAAATTACAATAAAAATCAAAAAGCTGTTTTCCAGTTAAGTTATTGTAAAAACTAGCATCACTAGACATATATGCTGCTTTTCCTTTAATTTCTTTTGAATTTAAGGCACTATCTAAATCACTGATAGTTAAATTCCCAAGTGTAGGAAAAATAAAATTTAATAAAGCCCTAATAGTAGTGCTTTTACCAGCTCCATTTTTTCCAACAAAACCAACGATTTCCCCTTTTTTAACATTAAAACTAATATCGCTCACAGCTGTGAATTTTCCGTAATTTTTGGTGAATTTTTTTGCTTTAATCATAAAGCGAATCTCCTTTAAATTATATTTATAGGTTTATCTATGCTTTAAATATAGCATTTTTGCTATAAAATTGCAAATAAAAAAACTAGATGAATTTTCATCTAGTTTTCTATATATTAATTTAATTTTTCAGCACCAGCACGTCCGTGACATTGTTTGTATTTTTTGCCACTTCCACAAGGACAAGGATCGTTTCTTCCGATTTTTTCTACTCTATCAGGAGCTTTTCTAACAGGGGCACTTTCAGCACCGCCACTAGTTCCGGTAACCTTTGCAACTTCTTCACGCTTTATAGGAGCTGCAACTTTAACTTGAGCTGCAATAAGCATTTTAGTTGTGTCTTGGCGGATATTTTCAATCATTTCATCGAACATATCAAAGCCTTCTATACGATACTCATTAACAGGATCTCTTTGCCCGTATCCACGAAGTCCAATGCCACGACGAAGTTGATCCATAGCATCAATATGCTCCATCCATTTTGTATCAACATTTCTTAAAAGAATAACTCTTTCAAATTCACGCATTTTTTCTTCGCCTAAAGTTTTTTCTTTTTCTAAAAGAATTTTAGTTGCTTTATCAAGTAAATAAGAGGATAAATCATCTTTAGTTAATTTTGAAAGTTGTTCGCTTGAATAAGAAAGCTCAGCATCACCAATTAGCCAGCCACGATATGTGTCTTTAAGGCTTTGGATATTCCATAATGAGGCATCTTCTTCAGAACAGAATAAATCAACATTTGAAATAATGGATTGCTCAACCATAGATTTTACTTCCTGTGAAACATCTCCGCCAGAAAGCACATCACCTCTTTGTTTATAGATGATTTGTCTTTGACTGTTCATAACTTCATCGTATTTTAACACGTTTTTACGTATATCAAAGTTTCTTCCTTCAATACGTTTTTGAGCAGTTTCGATAGTGCTAGTAAGCATTTTATGTTCGATTGGCATATCATCAGGAACAGAATTTGAAATAAATGTGCTAGCAGGAGAATTTGCAAATAATCTCATTAAATCATCTTCAAAGCTGATAAAGAATATACTTCTACCAGGATCGCCTTGACGTCCAGCACGACCACGAAGCTGATTATCAATACGGCGAGATTCATGTCTTTCAGTACCTAAAATAACAAGACCACCAGCATCTTTAACTTCTTTTGCATCGCTAGAAAGCATTTGTTTGTATTTTTCATCAAGCACTTTGAATTCTTCTCTTTGAGCGATAATTTCCATATCATCTGTTTCAAAATAGCTTGTTGCATTTTCTATCATTTCTTCAGTGTAGCCTTTTTTACGAAGCTCTGATTTTGCCATAAACTCAGGGTTACCACCAAGGATAATATCGGTACCACGACCAGCCATATTAGTAGCTATTGTAACAGCTGATTTTTTACCAGCTTGTGCTACAATTTCAGCCTCACGTTCGTGATGTTTTGCATTTAATATTTCATGGCGAATACCACGTTTTTTAAGAAGAAGCCCAATTTCTTCAGATTTTTCAATAGAAACAGTACCAATTAAAACAGGTTGCCCTTTTTCGTGTGCTATGGCTGCTTCTTCAACAACTGCATTAAATTTTGCTTTTTCAGTTTTAAAAACCATATCGTTTTGGTCTTCTCTTGCGATAGGTTTATTAGTTGGAATTTCTAAAACTGCAAGGCCGTAAATTTCTAAAAATTCGTCTGCCTCGCTTAAAGCAGTACCAGTCATGCCAGCTAATTTTTTATACATTCTAAAGTAGTTTTGGAATGTTATAGATGCTAAAGTTTTGCTTTCGTGAGCAATTTTAACATTTTCTTTAGCTTCAATAGCTTGATGAAGACCTTCATTATATCTTCTTCCTTGCATTAAACGACCAGTGAATTCATCAACGATAACAACTTCATTTTCTTTAACCACGTAATCAACATCACGTTTCATAATACCAATAGCTTTAATAGCTTGATTGATATGATGCGCCGTACTCATATTTTCAGCATCAGAATAGTTTTCAAGGCTAAAATATCTTTCGGCTTTTTCAATACCGTTTTTAGTTAAAGTAGCTTGCTTTGCTTTTTCATCGATAATAACATCTTCTGTTATATGATCAAGCTCTGCTTTACTATCGTGTTCTGTTGTTCTGTAAAATGAAAGGGTTCTTGCAAAAGAATTTGCAACTTTATATAAATCTGTTGATTTATCGCCTTGCCCTGAAATGATTAATGGAGTTCTTGCTTCATCAATTAAAATAGAGTCAACCTCATCGACAATAGCAAAATTAAATCCACGTTGCACCATGTTTTCTTTATAGATAACCATATTATCACGAAGATAATCAAAGCCGAATTCATTATTTGTACCATAAGTTATATCGCATCTATAAGCTGCTTTTTTCTCCGTTGGTGTCATTCCGTGAACGCAAAGACCAACAGTAAGCCCTAGATACTCATATAATTTACCCATCCACTGACTATCACGAGTTGCAAGATAATCATTAACAGTGATAACATGTACACCTTCACCAGATAAAGCATTTAGATAAACAGCTAAAGTAGCCACTAAGGTTTTACCTTCACCAGTTTTCATTTCTGCTATATTAGAGCGATGAAGAGCAATACCACCGATGATTTGAACAGGGTAATGAGTCATCCCTAAAACTCTAGTAGACGCTTCACGACAAACAGCAAAAGCGTCAGGAAGAATATCATCTAAAGTTTCGCCATTTAAAAGGCGATCTTTTAAAATGTTAGTTTGATTTTTTAAATCTTCTTCTGAGTATGATTGGTATTTAGATTGTAATGCTTCAACAGTATGCATAATTTCTGTTATAGCTTTTAATTCTTTTGTTTGAGAATTACCGAAAAGTTTAGTTAAAAAAGACATAAAGACTCCTTATTTATATACTATAATTATATTATTTATAATCTAATATTATATTTTAATATAGTGTTGCAATTGTGTCAACTAAAAAAACGTAAATCACTAAAGATTTACGTTTTTAATTTTTATAGTAAAACAACCTTATCTAAAGTGATATCACTGATTTTTTCACAGCCAGTCATCACCATAGTGCCTTTTAATTCGTCTTGAAGTTGATTTAAGGCTATTTCAACACCTTCAGCTTTTCCGCCAATAGCAGCAATTCCAAGTGTTCGAGCAATTAAAACTCCGTGAGCGCCAAGAGCAAGCGCTTTAAAAACGTCAACGCCTGTTCTAAAACCACCATCTACTAAAATAGTCATTTTATCTTTAAATTCAGGAGCAATATCTTTTAAAACTTCGATAGTTGAAAGGGTTTCATCTTGAACTCTACCGCCATGATTTGATATAACTATTGCATCTGCGCCAGCAATATAAGCATTTTGAGCGGCTTTTTTATTCATTATACCTTTAACAATAAAAGGAATTTTAATATTAGATTTTATATATTTTAAAGAATCAACGCTCTTAGTTTCAACTGGGATTTCGCTTTTTCTAAGTAAAGGAAGACCAGCAGAATCAATGTCACAAGCGAGAGCTAAAACATTTTTAGTGTTTAGATAGTCAAGACGGATATCTACGCCTTCTTTTACCCAAGGTTTCATAGTTGGAATACCTAATCCGTCTAAAGTATCAATTACATCGATAGGCTTTTTGAACATATCAGGGTTAACTCCATCACCTGTAAATCCGATAGTACCGGCTGCTTTACATCCGTTTATAACATAATTTGAGTATTCCTCTTCATTTATATCTGCACCATAATTTTTTTTAATGCCTGCAATTGGTGCCATATAAATAGGCATAGAAACATTTTTGTTAAATAGAGTTGTTGATGTATCAGGAGTTTTATTTTCCACTACAACATCCATAACTATTTTTATATCTTTTAATTTTTCTAAATTTCTAATAAAAGAAGAGCCTGTTCCTTTTCCACCCATACCAGGGATTTGACCTTTGCAAGCTACTCCATTACAAACAGGACAGACTTTACATTTTGTGCAGATGCTTCTTGCATTATCTCGAATTTCAGTTAATGTCATTTTAAAAACCTTTTTAATCCTTTCAAATTAATATATAATAAAATTTTATCACGCAAAACTATGCATGTCAATCCATATCCATATAACCCAAAATATTTAAAATTTATATTAGAAAGGTTAATAAAGTTTGTTTACTTTGAAAATAAAATAATATATAATTATATCATAAAAAAACTTTAAGAAGGTATAAAAATTATGAAAAATAGTGAAATTTTATCAATAGTTGACCACACGCTTTTAAAAGCAGATGCCACCAAAAAAGATATAGAAAAATTATGCGATGAGGCAATTAAATGTAAAACAGCTTCAGTTTGCATTAATCCAAGTTTTATTGAATTTGCAAAAGAGAAATTAAATGATGAAATAGCTATTTGCACTGTTATTGGTTTCCCTTTAGGCGCAATGACAACTGATAGTAAAATATTTGAAGCAAAAGATGCTATAAAAAAAGGTGCTAGCGAAATTGATATGGTTATAAATATTTCAAAAGCAAAAGATGGAGATTATGAATATATAGAAAATGAAATAAAAGAGATTAAATTAGCTATAAAAGATAAAATTTTAAAAGTTATAATAGAGGCGTGTCTTTTAAACGAAGAAGAAAAAATTGCTTTATGTAAAGTAGTAACTAATGCTGGGGCAAATTATATTAAAACCTCAACTGGTTTTTCAAGTGGTGGGGCAACATTTAGCGATATCGAATTATTTAAAAAATATATAGGTGAAAATGTTAAAATTAAAGCAGCGGGCGGAATAAAAACAAAAGAGGATATGGAAAAATTTATTAGTCTTGGTGCAGATAGACTAGGAACATCCTCTGCAATTAAAATTTTAAATAATGAAAAAACTAATGGCTATTAAACTAAAATAGCTATTCTCATTAAATATACACATAATATATGCTATAATTTATAAAGTTATAAATTATAGCATTATTTTTATTGGAAATATATGTTATAACGTGGTATAATAAAGAGTAAAATTAAAAATGTGAGGAAAGATTAAATAAATGAAAAGAATAATACGTCTAGTATTTATGGCTTTGTTTTTAACTGGTTGTAGTATGAGTGCAAGCTCTGATAATATAATAGAACTTTTATCCTCTCCAAAGCTATCTGAAAATGAGGCTGAAATTGTTTTTGCTATAAGTGAGTATACACAAACAGATGTTGTCTTAAAATATTTAAAAGAAGGTGATAATATTTCGCCTATTCAATATATCGATATTAATGCCGATTCACAGGAAGAAGCGATAGTGTTTTATTTTGCGCCTAGTAGCAGTAGTTATGTAAGAATGGCAGTTTTAGATGATGATGAGGATGGCACATGGGAAGTGGTAGATGATTTAGAAGGATTTGGCAGTGAGGTTTTAAATGTTTCTAATGTGCAATTTGATAAATCAAAAGGAAATCAATTATTAGTAACATACACCTTTTCAAATTCTTTAGAAAAAGTAGTAACTATTTATTATTATGAAGATGGACATTTTTCAAATTCTTATAGTCAGTTATGCCAAAGTTATATTGTGAGTGATGTTACTCAAGATGGAAATGTGGATTTAATTATAGGTCAGCCTAATTTAGAAAATAGATTGCCGTCAATCCAATTAATCAGTTTAAATGATGATGAAGAAATAGATATTATTGCAGAGTATCCTTTAGATGTTTTAAATGCCGATATTCAATCTATAAAATTATCAAAAACGCAAAAAAGCGAAAATCCAGCTATCGTAATAGACTATAAAGATAATCAAGATGTTATCCACACGCAAGGGATATCCTATCAAGATGGCGAATTTATTAGTGTTATGGATAATATAAGTGTTCAAAAAATATGGCTATTTGATTATCCATTACTAAGTATTGATATAGATGATGATAATTATTTAGAAACGTCAACTATTATAAAAGTGGATGAAATTGAAAGTTTAGATTTTATGGAGTGGACTAGTTTTTTAACAGATCCTATTCATAGAAAGCTATTTGGCGTAGTTGATGGAAAAAATCAAATATTTCTTAATTTACCAGAAGAATGGCAAGGATATATCGATTTAAATCAAATTTCTTCTATTGAGTGGAGTGTTTCAAAGTCCATAATTGATGAAGAACAAGAAGAAGTTATTGAAAATCAAGAAAATGATGAAGAAAATGAAGTAGTAGAATCTGAAAACTTAGAGCAGGCAGAAGATGTAGCTATTGATGAACTAGTTAGAGTTAGAATAATAAATCCAGGAACAGCTTTTTATCAAAATGAAGGAGAAGAAATTTTTGAAGTTGGCGTTTTAAGAGTGGCATTATTATTTTCAGATGAAGTGTCAATAGAGCAAAGAGAAGTTATTTATAATAATATAATTTATTTAGGATAAAATTTTAGAAAGGAATTAAGTATATGTATAGAATATTAGTTGTTGAAGATGAAAATAACATTGGCGAATTTATAGAACTTAATTTAAAAAATATAGGATATAATCCAGTGAGAGTTTCAAGCGGAGAAAAGGCAAAAGAACTAATCGATAATGGAGAAAAGTTTGATTTAGCACTACTTGATGTTATGCTCCCTGGAATTAATGGAGTTTCACTTTGTGAATATATAAGACGAAATAATAATGAAATAGGAATTATTATGCTTTCAGCGAAAAGCCAAGAACAAGATAAAGTAGCAGCTTTATCCGTTGGGGCAGATGATTATATAACCAAGCCTTTTGGAACAAGTGAATTACAAGCTAGAATTTCAGCTCTCCTTAGAAGAATAATTAAAAAAGAAACAAAAATAGATGAAACAGAAGACTTATTAAAATCAGGCATATTCTCTTTAGATTTAAAAAGCAGAATTCTAAAAAAGAATGATGAAATAATTGATTTAACAAGTGTTGAATTTAGTATAATGGAATTGTTTTTTAAAGAAGAGGGCGTGGCTTTAATTAGAGAAAAAATTCTTGAAGGTGCATGGGGCGAAAACTATTTTGGAGATTTAAAAATAGTTGATGTTAATATAAGAAGGCTTAGAATGAAAATAGAAGAAGATCCTTCAAATCCTCAATATATCATAACCGTATGGGGTTATGGCTACCGATGGAGTGTTTAGTTTTTAATGAATAGCATAACAAAAAGATGGATAAGAAACAATTTATCAGTCACTATTATATTATTAATAATAGTGCAGATAGTTGCTGCGGTTATGGTGAGAAATAGTTATTATAACGCTGCAAAAACTGTTGTAAATAATAGAGTTGCTAGTATTAAAGGTGCAATCGATTCCTCAGCTTATATGGAAGATGAGGAAAGATTTCAGCTTTTAATTAGCATGTCTGAAGAATTTACAGAAAAAGATAAATTTGCGTTTATGCTAGTTGGCGAAGACGGAAATGTTGTATCTACGTCAACAGGATTTATGCCAGCAGATAACACTCATATAGAAGATATAAAAGAAGCGGCAAATAGTGCAGATGGAATTTACACAAACGATTATACAACAGGAATGAGCGAACATGTTTTAGCTTCTACTTCTATTATTTATCCAACGATTGAAGATATTTATGCAATTAGACTTGTAACATCATTAGAAAAAATAGATAGTGAAATTTCAATAATATTAGCATTTATATTTTTAGCGAGTGTCGTTGTTATTATATTTTATTTAATTTCAGGAATGTATTTTATAAGAAGTATTGTAAATCCAATGCAAGAAATAGAAAAAACAGCGAAAAAAATAGCAAAAGGCGATTTCGATGTTAGAATTGAACATAATTACACAAATGAAATGGGCTCTTTATGCGATACAATTAATGATATGGCACAAGATTTAGCAAAAAATGATGAAATAAAAAATGAATTTATTTCAAGCATTTCACACGAACTGCGAACTCCTTTAACTGCAATTAAAGGCTGGACAGAAACAATTAATCAATCAGACAAAGAAAGTTTTTATAAAGGCAAGAATATAATTCTCTCAGAAACAGAAAGATTATATGGTATGGTTGAAAATTTATTAGATTTTTCACGTATGCAGCAAACTGAATTATTACTAAATAAAGAAAAATTAGATTTAGTAGCTGAAATAGATGATATAGTTTTAATGTTTAATCCAAGATGTGAGATGGCAGGAATAACCTTAGAATTTGCAGAAACAATGGATATAGTTCCAATTTATGCTGATAAAAATAGATTAAAACAAGTTTTTATAAATATTTTAGACAACAGTTTAAAGTATTCAAAATCAGGAGAAAAAATTGAAATTCTACTTGAGTATAAAAAGAATGAGAAAAAAGCTTATATAAAAATTAAAGACTATGGAAAAGGAATACATCCAGAAGATTTAAAAAAAGTTACTCAAAAATTTTATAAGGGTAAAGGGGCAAAAAGAGGCTCTGGAATTGGGCTTGCATTAGTTAATGAAATAATTGAAGCACATTCGGGCGAACTTTTTATTGAAAGCGTTTATAAAGAATCAACAACTATTACAATAAAACTAAACACTATAAACACTATGAAAATTAAAAAGAAATAACAAATAGATTAAAAAGGAATAAGGGAATAAGTTTTGTATCTTTCTACTAGGGATTTAAAGAAAGTTTATCATTTTGAAATTGTGATGATAAAAATACAAAATTTTAAGAAAGGGATAACAATGCAAGATAAAAAATGCATAACCGTAGGCGGACAGGCTCTAATCGAAGGAATAATGATGAAAAGCCCAGAAAAAACTTCTGTTGTTGTAAGAGCTGCAAACGGCGAAATAAAAATTAAAACAGAAGAAAATAAAAAAATGAAATTTAAAAATATTCCAATAGTAAGAGGAATAGAGGCATTTTTAGAAAGTATAATTCAAGGATACAGGCATTTAATGTATTCAGCTGATATTTCTTTAGACGAAGGCGAAGAAGAATTATCAAAATTTGAAAAATGGCTAATTGAAAAATTAGGAGATAAATCAAGTGAAATAATAGGCACTTTTGCCGCAGTGCTAGGTGGTATGCTTGCAATAGTTTTATTTATGGCACTTCCAACAGGGATTACAGGCTTAATAGACGCACATATTATTCAATTAGGAATTTTTAAAGCGGCTGTTGAAGGAATTTTAAAAATAGTAATATTTTTAATTTATTTATATTTAGTTGGATTAAATAAAGAGGCATCAAGACTATTTGAATACCATGGAGCAGAGCATAAAGCTATAACTTGCTATGAAAATAAAGATGAATTAACAATTGAAAACGTTAGAAAACATTCAAGATTCCATCCAAGATGTGGAACTAGTTTTATGCTTATAATATTAGTTGTAAGTATAATTATGTTTTCATTTATCCCTTGGGGCTCAACTGCATCAAGAGTTGTTATGAAATTAATAGCACTACCTGTGGTTATGGGTGTTTCTTATGAAATATTAAGATTTAATGGAAGAAAATCAAACTCTTTAACAAAAGCATTATCAGCGCCAGGAATGTGGTTTCAGCGCCTTACAACTAAAGAGCCAACTGATGATATGATAGAAGTTGCGATAAAATCAATTATTGCAGTATTGCCAAATGAAAGCGAAGAATTAGAAAATGAAGAAGTTATTTGATGTTTATAAAGAGATAGAAGAGATTTTATCCAAAAATGAAAACACAACTCCTAAAATGGAAGCAGATCTATATATAAAACATATTTTAGGTAAAACACGCTTGGAATTGCCACAAAATTTTACAGTGACGCAAGATGATTATAATAAATTAATAGACCTTGCTCAAAAAAGAAAAGATGGATATCCTATTCAATATCAACTAGGCTCTTGGCAGTTTTTTGATTTAGAATTAAAGGTTGGTAAAGGGGTTTTAATTCCAAGAAACGACACCGAAACTGTTTGCCAAAATGCGATTGAAATACTAAAAGAAATAGACTGTCCAAATGTTATTGATTTATGCTCTGGAACAGGAGCTATTGCTTTAGCTATAAAAAAATATGTTCCAGAAAGTTTTGTAACAGCTGTTGAAAAATTTAATGACGCATATGATTATCTTTTAGAAAATATTAAAATAAATAATTTAAATATAATAAGTTACAAAGCCGACGTGTTCACTTTTGATGATAAAATCGAAGAAGAAACTTTTGATATGATAATAGCAAATCCTCCATATGTTGATCCAGCGTATAAAAAAGATTTGCAAAAAGAAGTTACACATGAGCCTGAAACTGCTCTTTTTGCAGACGACTTTGGATTAAGATTTTATAAATATATTTCTAAATATTATTTTAAAGCGATTAAATATAATGGATACCTAGTTTTTGAACATGGCTTTGACCAACACGAATATATAAAAAATATAATCGAAGGAAACGGCTTTACATATATTAAAGAAATAGTTGATATAAACGGGTTTAGTAGAGGTTTAATTGCGCAAAAAAAATAATGCTTGCAAAATGAAAATTCTTATGTTATTATATACTTAAATGGAAATACAACTATCGGTTGTAAACTAAATAAAGTTAAAAAACATTAGTAGAAATGGAGTATAAAATGGAAACAGATAAAGCGAAAGCGCTCGATACCGCTCTTAAAAATATTGAAAAACAATTTGGTAAAGGTGCAATTATGCGCCTTGGTGAAAATATAACTTTAAATGTTGATAAAGTGTCAACAGGCTCTTTATCATTAGATTTAGCCCTTGGTATTGGTGGAATACCAAAAGGCAGAATAGTTGAAGTTTATGGTCCGGAAAGTAGTGGTAAAACTACTCTAGCTTTACATCTTGCAGCTGAAGCTCAAAAAGCAGGCGGAAATGCAGCGTTTATCGACGTTGAGCATGCACTTGATCCTGTTTATGCAGCGGCAGTTGGCGTTGATATAGACTCATTATTAGTTTCACAGCCAGATACAGGCGAGCAAGCTATGGAAATTTGCGAAGCATTAGTTCGTTCTGGTGCTATTGATGTTATCGTTGTCGATTCAGTTGCAGCGATGGCGCCAAGAGCAGAAATTGAAGGCGATATGGGCGATGCACACGTTGGCCTGCAAGCTAGATTAATGAGCCAAGCGATGAGAAAATTAACTTCTCAAATTGGTAAAACAAACACTATTGTTTTATTTATAAATCAATTAAGAGAAAAAGTTGGCGTTATGTATGGTAGCCCTGAAACTACTCCAGGTGGTAGAGCTTTAAAATACTATTCATCTGTTAGAATTGATGTTAGAAGAATTGAAGCTATTAAAGTAGGCGGAGATATTATCGGCAATAGAACAAGGGCAAAAGTTGTTAAAAATAAAGTTGCTCCTCCATTTAAAGAAGCAGAATTTGATATTATGTTTGGTCAAGGTATTTCAAAACTTGGCGAAATATTAGATTTAGCTGTGAAATACGAAGTTATTAATCGTGCAGGCGCTTGGTTTAGCTATGGCGATGTAAGGCTTGGTCAAGGTAGAGATAACTCAAAAGATTTCTTAAAAGCTAATCCTGAAATTGCTTTAGAAGTTGAGGGTAAAATTTTTGCAATAGTTGAAGAAGCTAAAAAGAAAGTAGCTGCTAAACTTTCTAATAAGCCAGTAGCACAAGCGGCTGAAGTAGAAGTGGTGGAAGGTGCAGAAGAAAAACCAGCAAAGCCATCAAGACGCAGAAATGCCAATATTGATATAAATGTTGAATAATTATAAAATTACAGATATAACAAAAACAAAAAAAGGATTTAATGCATTGTTTGTAAATGGAGAATTTTTATTTTCTGTTGATGATATGGCATTAATAAAATATAAAATCAAAATCGGCTCTTCTTTTACAAAAGGAGAGCTTGATTGCGTTTCAAAAACAGCTCAAACAAGTAAGGCTGTAAATAAATGTTTTGATTATCTTTCAAGAAGAAGTCATTCTAAAAAAGAATTAAAAACAAAACTTTTAAAATACTATGATGAAGAAACAGCCGATAAAGCTATTGAAAGAGTGCAGGATTTAGGCTATATAGATGATGAGGCTTTTGCTAATATGATGGCAAAGCATATGCTTGAAATAAAAAAAGCATCTAAAATGATAACAAAACAAAAATTAAGACAACTTGGAATTGACAAAGATATAATAGATGGTGTATTATTACAGTTTGGTGAAGATAATCAAATAGAAAATATTAAAACACAATTATTAAAAAAATATAAAAATAAAATGGATGATAAACAAAAAGTTATCGCTAGTTTATTAAGAAAAGGATTTAATATATCTGATATTAAATCTGCAATAAAAATAATTGAAGAAGATTTTGAAGATGATTTTTATACTGATAGCATATAATTTTATATAGTTAACACAATTTTAATAAAATAAACATATTAATCAGTGTATAATTATATATAGTGAGAATATTGGTATAGTATTAAAAATAGAGTTATATAAAATAAAAGGATGATAATAAATGAAGGTAATATTTGTAGGGCTAGGATGCCCTAAAAATCAGGTAGACAGCGATATATTGGTGCATGCGATTTTAAAAGCAGGACACACGACTACTCCTGATATGAATGAGGCAGATGTCTGTTTAATAAACACTTGTGGCTTTATAACGTCTGCAAAAGAAGAAGCTATTGAAAATATTTTTAATGCTGTAGCCGCTCGCATTGAAAATCCAAAACTAAAAATAGTGGTTTTAGGCTGTTTTGCTGAAAGATATAAAGATGATATATTAAACGAAATTCCAGAAGTTAATGCTGTTATTGGTATTGGCGAAAATAAAAATATAGCAAAAATACTTTCAAGATTAGAAACTGAGAATAAATTTTCATGTTATGGGCCAAAGGTTGATTTAGATATAAATGCCAAAAGAATTATTTCAACGCCAAAACATTATGCGTATTTAAAAATAGCTGAAGGCTGTTCAAACTGCTGTCACTACTGCGCAATTCCTTTAATTCGTGGGCCACACCGTTCAAGAGAATTTGAAAATTGCATAGAAGAAGCAAAATGGCTAGCAGAAGAAGGCGTTAAAGAAATTATATTAGTAGCGCAAGATATAACAGCTTATGGCGAAGATTTATATAATAAAAGGCGCCTTGCCGAATTAATGCAAGAAATATCTAAAATCGATGGAATAAAATGGATTAGATTAATGTATACCTATCCTGAAAGATTAGATGATGAAGTTATCAAGGTTATGGCAAGTAATGATAAAGTTATCCCTTATATTGATATGCCAGTTCAGCATATTAATGATAGAGTGCTAAAAGATATGAATAGAAAAGGCAGCACAGCTATTGTAAAGGATGCTATAAAAAGGCTTCGTGATAATGTTCCAGGTATTGTTATTAGAACAAGTTTAATAACTGGATATATAGGCGAAACTGAAGAAGAATTTAATGAATTATATAATTTTGTTAAAGAATATGAAATAGACAGACTTGGCTGCTTTCCTTTTTCTGAAGAAGAGGGAACAGTTGCAGAATTTATGGAGCCAAAAGTTCCGATTGAAATTCGCAGTGAAAGAGCTGATAGAATAATGAAACTTCAAACAGAGATAATGGCAAAAAACCAAGAAAAAATGATTGGGAAAACTATCCAGATTATCTGCGATGAATATGATGAAGAAAATGAACTATTTATTTGTAGAAGTGTTTATGATGCACCTGAAATAGATGCAGAAGTTTATTTAGCAAAAGATAGCGATATTCAAATTGGCGATATTAAACTTGCTAAAGTTTTAAAAAGTGATATTTATGATTTATACGCTGAATTAGTGTAAAAAGGAGAGTAATCTTATGAATTTACCAAATAAATTAACCACATTTAGGGTTTTATTAATGCCTGTATTTATTTTATTTATGGAATTATATAAACCTAATGGCGAAGAAGTTGGATATAATGTTTTAATAGCTCTTATAATATTTGCTGTTGCATCTTTTACTGATTTTTTAGATGGCTACATTGCAAGACGAGATAATATCGTTACTGATTTTGGCAAATTTATGGATCCTTTAGCCGATAAGGTTTTAACAACTGTTGCACTAGTTTATCTTTTAACACTAGATTTTTTATCTCCAATAGTATTATTAATTGTATTAACAAGGGAGTTTATAGTTAGTGGAATAAGAATGGTGGCGGCATCTTCAAAATCAGGGGGTGTTGTTATAGCGGCTTCTTTTGCAGGAAAAGCAAAAACTGTTTTGCAAATGGCAGTTATAATTTTAGCGCTAGGTGTTTTAGCGGCTGTTGAAATGCAAAACGCCTTTATTATAATGAATTTTGATAGCTTTAAATTAATAGTTGAAGTGTTAATGTGGGTTATGGCGGCTGCAACTGCAATAAGTGGTGTTCAATATGTGATACCTTACAAAGATATACTAAAAAACAACAAATAAATCTTGATTATAATTCATTAAAATGTTATAATATAATCAAATGAGTGACAATACTCTCATCGTGTCATTTTAAAAGAATTCTTTTAAAGTGATGACCTAAAAGAAAATTTAGTAACCACTTTATTTTCTTTGTGACAATAGGGATAAGGGTATTGCCACTCAACTCAACTTTTAAATTAAAGTTGTAAAATTAATAAATTAAATGCGCTAGTATTAAGAATAGTAGCTAATGTAAAAATTTCAAGAGAATAACTGCCTTGGCTGTGAGCAGTTTAAATATAATAAGTTAGTGAATGCACTTAAAAGCAGATAAGGCGAAAAAAGTAGTTTTATTCGGTTAATTCCCGTTAAAGAATTCAAAAGATAAAAAACGAAGTGGAACCGCGATTATTTCGCCTTCGCCTATTTAAGGCGAGGGTGTTTTTTTTATTATTAAACGAAAGGGTTAATTAAAATTATGAGTTATATGAAAGTGTATAATACATTAACTAGAAAAAAAGAGGAATTTATTCCTTTAAAAGAAAAAGAATACAAAATTTATGTGTGTGGACCAACTGTATATAATTATATTCATATAGGTAATGCACGTCCTGCGATTATTTTTGATACATTAAGAAAATATTTAGAATATAGAGGAAATAAAGTTCACTATGTTTCAAATATTACAGATATTGATGATAAAATTATTAAAAAAGCTATTGAAGATAAAGTGAGCTTTGATTCAGTTGCTAGAAAATTTGAAAATGAATATTTTGTTGATTTAGAAGGATTAAATGTTAAAAAAGCAGATGAGACACCAAGAGTGTCAGATCATATCCCAGAAATCATTGAAATTATCGACACATTAATTTCTAAAGGACATGCTTATAGAGCTGAAAATGGTGATGTGTATTTTAGAGTTCACAGCTTTAAAGAGTATGGCAAATTAAGTGGGCAACCAATAGAAGATTTAGAAGTTGGTGCAAGAATTGAAGCGAATGATATAAAAGAAAGCCCAGTAGACTTTGTTTTATGGAAGGCCTCAAAAGAGAATGAGCCGAGCTGGCAATCTCCGTTTTCAGATGGTAGACCAGGCTGGCATATTGAATGTAGTGCAATGAGTAAAAAGCATTTAGGCGATATTATAGATATGCACGGTGGCGGACAAGATTTAATATTCCCACATCACGAAAATGAAATAGCACAAACTGAATGTGCAACAGATAAAGAGTTTGCAAGATATTGGATGCATAATGCTTATATCAATGTTGATAATCAAAAGATGTCAAAAAGTTTAAATAATTTTTTCACTGTTAGAGATATTGCAAGTGAATATGGATATGAAGCGATTAGATATTTTCAGTTAACTGCTCATTACAGATCTCCTTTAAATTTCACAAGAGAAATTATGGATCAATGTAAAGCAGGGCTTGAAAGAATGTATACCTCAAGAGATACGCTTGATTTCTTAATTGAAAATGCAAATGGCGAAAATAATGAGCTTATAGCTATAAGCGATAAATTTAAAGAAGAATTTATTAAAGTTATGGACGATGATTTAAACACAGCCGATGCACTTTCAAAAATATTTGAACTTGTTACTGCTATTAACACAAAAGGCAACAATGAAACTAAAGATAGCTTAGTTTATGCAGCGAAAATTTTTGATGAATTAACAGAGGTTTTAGGTATATTATATAATAGAAAAACTGATGAAATTCCAGTGGAAGTTTTAGCATTAGTAGAAGAAAGAACAAAAGTTAGACAAGAGAAAAATTGGGCAAGAGCAGATGAAATAAGAGATGAACTTGACGCATTAGGTTTTTATGTTAAAGACACTAGAGAAGGCCCTCAAATTCTTCATAAGTAAATTATTATTTAATTTTTGGAGTATGGCAAAGCGATATTTGGATATGAGTTTACTAAAAAGAAAAAATTAACTTTTATAATATAAAAAAATAAGTAGATATTTTATATAGCTACTTATTTTTATTTGTAAATATTGAGTAAAAGTATTAATAAGCTATTGAAAATTATTAAAAAAAAGTATACACTAAGTAAATAAGAATAAATAACACACATAAAATAAAAAAGGAATGATTATATGAAACTTAATTCAAAAAGAACATTTTTTATTGGACTTGCCTTTTTATCAATTTCTGCTTTTTGGCAGATGTATGATAATGTAGTACCATTAATGCTAAGTCAAAGTTTTGAGCTTGGTGAATTCACAACAGGTATAATAATGTCGGCTGATAATGTTTTAGCGTTGTTTTTACTTCCATTAATGGGAGCATTTTCAGATAAAGTTAGCACAAAATTAGGAAAAAGAACACCATTTATAATAGTTGGAACTGTTTTAGCTGTTATATTTATGACAGCGCTGCCATATGCTACAAACACAAAAAATCTGCCACTGTTTATTATTGCCCTTGCACTAACATTAATTTCAATGGCTTTATATCGCTCACCAGCAGTTGCCCTAATGCCTGATTTAACTCCAAAACCTTTAAGAAGTAAAGGTAATGCAGTTATAAATTTAATGGGTGCAGTTGGCGGTATGCTAGCTTTAGTGTTTATTAGTTTTTTAGTGCCAAAAGTTGAAAATCCAAATTACCAAACTTTGTTTTTTGCAATTTCAGTTGTTATGGTTTTAGCTGTTATTTTATTATTAATAACAACTCCTGAAAATAAATTAGTAAAGCAAGTTGCGTTAGAATATACAGACGAGGAAGAGGTTGTAACTACTACATCAGGAAATGAAAAACTTCCAAAAGAAGTTCAAAGAAGTTTATTATTTATCCTTTTTTCAATTTCTCTATGGTTTATGGCAAATAATGCTGTTCAAACAGCTTATTCAAGATATGCTATAAATGTTTGGGGACTTGAAGGCGGAAGTTATGCACAAACTTTATTAATAACTACAATAGCCTCAATTTTAAGCTATATTCCAATAGGTATAATTGCAAGTAAAATAGGAAGAAAGAAAACTATAATGATAGGCCTAGTTTTAATGCTATTAAGTTTTACTATAGCAGGATTCTTTACAGAATTTAGCCCGCTAATAAATGTAGGATTTGCTTTAATTGGTGTAGGTCTTGCAGCTGTTAATGTTAACTCGTTACCAATGGTAGTTGAAATGAGTAAGGGCAGTGATGTTGGTAAATACACAGGATACTACTACACTTTCTCAATGTCGGCACAAATTATAACTCCTATCCTTTCAGGATATTTATTGCAAGAAATTTCATATAGTATATTATTCCCTTACTGTACTTTTTTCACTGTTGCGGCTATGTGTACAATGAGTCAGGTAAAACATGGCGACTCAAAGCCAACGAGCAAAAAATCAAGTTTAGAACATTTTGACGTGGAGGACTAATTTATGATAGCCTTTTATATTGCAATAGTAATTTTAATTCTAATTTTAATATACTTATACTTAATAATGCCAAACACAGTAAAAAAAGAAGATACAAATAAATTCTATAATTTTTTATATGCTCATAGAGGTTTTCACGATAATAAAGGCGATGCCCCTGAAAACTCAATGCTATCCTTTGCAAAAGCTGTTGAAAATGGATACGGAATGGAGCTTGATATTCAGCTAACAAAGGATAATAAAGTTGTAGTTTTTCATGATTTTACTTTAGATAGAGTTTGCAAAGTTAAAGGGAAGGTTATTGATTTTACATATGATGAAATTAAAAACTATAAATTATTAGATAGTCAAGAAACTATTCCACTTTTAGAAGATGTTTTAAATGAAGTAGATGGAAAAACTCCATTAATAGTTGAATTTAAAGTTCAAGATTCAAATAAAGTGCCAGTGCTTTGCAAAGAGGCAAGTAATATACTAGAAAAATATAATGGGCTCTATTGTATCGAATCGTTTAATCCAGCTGTAGTTATTTGGTATAAAGAAAATAAAAATGATATAGTAAGAGGTCAATTATCTTGTAATTATGGTGCTTATGGAAAAGGAAAGCCACAGTTTAAAGCGCTAGAATATCTTTTAATGAATTTTAAAGCAAAACCTGATTTTATAGCCTATGATAAAGATGGATATAATAATATATCAAGAAAGCTATGCAGAAATTTATTTAAAAACACAGCAGTTGTGTGGACTTTATATTCTCAAGAAGATTTGGATAAAGCAAAAAATCATTTTGATTTATTTATATTTGAAGGATTTAAACCTGAATAAAAAAAACGAGTTATTGAATTTCAATAGCTCGTTTTTAATTTTAAATTTCTTTAATTTTCTTTTGAGTTGGAACAAAGTTTTGTGCGATTGTTCGTTTATATCCCTTTGATTTTGAATAGAAAAAACCGCAAACAGAAAAAACAAAAGCTCCAACGAAATTTACAATCATATCTTTCATTGTATCAATTAAACCAATATCTAAATAGCCACCAAGTCCAAGTGGCTCACCATTTATATAAACTTCCTCTATCCCATTAATGTGAATAACGGTGTTTGTTAGAGTTTCATCTAAAGCCACAGTGTGAAGTGAATTTATAATAGTGTCTTTTTGCATATCTGTTAAAAAGATGTAATCCATTCCAAATTCAAAAAATTCCCACATAACTGCAACAGTCATTGAAAAGCAAAATGCAACTAAAGCCATAAAAAAAGGAGATAATTCAAATGTTAGTTTATCATTATTGTTTAATATAACAACTAAAGAAAAGCCAACAGCAGCAGCTAAAAAGCCATTTAAGGTGTGTAGCATTGTGTCCCAACCAGGGATTTTCACATAAAATGCATTGATTTCGCCTAGAATTTCTGCGGCGAATATAAATAGAAATATAGTTATTTCTAAAGCAGGTGGTAAATCAATATTTATTTTAGTTTGAATCCAACTAGGGATGTAAAATAGAAATAGAGTTAGTAAGCAAAAGAACACCCCTGCATAGTTGCCTAAAAAGAATTGGCGAACCATACTAAATATAACAATTACACGCAGAATATTAAGAACAATAAACGAACTTTTATGTTCTTGTATCTCCTCCTTAATAGACTGTTTAAATGATGATTTTTTAGAAGTTTTCATAATATCCTTCCTTCCTTTTTATTTTTTTAGTAGGTTAATATTGAACAAAGTTTTTATAATTTTAAAAAGATAAAGACATAAAGTTTAAAAGTCTAAAAATATATTTTAACTTTAATATAAATACTATGCCTCTTACTTTTAATTATACCATTTTTAACTATTATATCAAGAAAAGCCTTAATTACTATATTAAAATATAATAATTAAGGCTTTTTTATTATAATTTTATTTCGATTAATTGTAGTAGTTCTAATTTTTCAACAGTTAGAGTTGTTTTATCTTCTTGGATATCAACTTTAATTTTAGTATCACTTTCTTTAATTTTAGCAGATTTAATTTTATAAGGAAGAGTGATGTTTATATTATAAATAGGTGCAACAGGAGAATGGTCTTGTTCGTTTAATAAAGCAAAATACTTATTGCCATCTTTATTCCAGCAAACTATTTCAACAAAACTTGGTGCATCGCTTATAAAACTTAAATCTTTAGCTAGATATTTAATTAAATTAGAAACAACTTCTCTTGTGAAATACGGCACCATACTTTCAATCGGTGCAGCCACCCATAGAATTTTACCTTTTCCAACATTTTTTAATACCATAGAAGGTGAATTAGTGCTTTCGCCTGGAGGGTTTGAATGGATAGCTGAAAATTCGTATGTTGCAGTTGGAGTATACGGCAAAGTTAAATTAGCTAAAACTGTATGCTCGCCAGAAAATTCCATTATAGCTTGAGAGAGTCTTACGTTTAATGGAGTTTCACTAGAAAAATTATTCATAAATTCTTTTCCAATTTTAGTTGGCGCCATATAAGTGACGTTATGTTTTGTAGTATCAATGTATTTTGCTTCTAATAAATCAAGGAGTTTTTTATTACCGATTCTGCCTGAAATATATAAACTACCACCATTTAAAACATATTTAATTATTGCATCAGCCTCGGTGTCTGTTAAATTAACAACATCTGAAATAGTTAAAACTTTTTCGTTTATTTTATCTATTTTACTAGCAGGATACACATCGAATAATATATTTTTTTCTCTTAAAATTTTTGCCATATTAACTGGATTTTTGCAAAAATCATTTGTAAATGTGTCGTGAAAAGGAATAGTTGAGGCTATATCAAGGCCGTTTTCTTTCCAGTCGTATTTTGAATTATCAGGGAATAGTATTGCAACGTCTTTTTCCATTTTGCCATTTACATATTTTTCGTATTTTTCACTGTTTGTAAATGTTTGTTTTATTATTCCAGTGTATGCCTCTTTAACTAATGTACCATCAGGATTTATCCCATCGCAAACAGCAAATGCACCGCCATGAACTAAAGTGATAACAGTGTTTAAATATAATTCTTCGTAAGTTTTAGCAGTTGTATGAGCAGACAGCCCTGGATCGCAACGTGATGTGATAAAGACAAATGGCATTACTTTAGTTAAGTTTTTATAGTATTTACATATAAATGTTTGTTCAAGACATCCGCCATATAAATCCCCGCTAACATAATCGCAAGCTTCATTTGCAACTCTATCGGTTGTTGAGAATTGCCAAGGAGCAGAGATATTAGACATATTATGTTCAACGGTAACATAGCTTTTTGCTTCTTTAATAGCTTTTGTTGATAAAGAAGTGAATTCAACCATCCAATCTTCTCTTATTTTTTGGAAATTTTTAAATTCATCGCTTTCTAAATCAATAGTGGCAGGCATCTCTTTTCCAGAAATTTTTAAATATTTATCCTTACAGCTATCGCAATAGCAAATTTCAGGCCAGAAAGGCATATCTAAAAATAGAGTGTCTATATCATAATTAGAAACTAATTCTTGCAATGCTCCACGAACATAAGCTCTGTATTCTTCATTATTAGGGCAAATTAATCCATATCTTCCACGGCGAAACATACTAAAATTATGATAATCGCAATAATCTAAAGATGTTTTTCCTTCAGAATTAATCATTCTCCATTCTGGATGATTATCATAAACCCAGTTATCAAATATTTGAGAAAAATAACTTTCAACAAATAATCCTTCACTATGAGCTAAATCAATCATCTCTTTAACATAATCTTTATCAGTTAATGCTTTATGAGTTCTACCAAACTTTGTTGGATGATGCGCAAGACCAGTATGAGGGCGAGATTTTACAACAACAGTTTGTGCATTAGATTCTTTAAATAAAGAAATGATTTCTCGAGGATTAAATTTTGAAAGATAAATAGGCTTATCATCGCTAATGTGCATATCTAAAAATATACGGCGATAGTTATTGTCATACCACATAATAGGTTCTCCTTTAATTAAAAATAAGGGATAAAATTTGAGTTTTCAATTATTAAAAATGAATAAAAATGTATTTTATTCAAATTGAGTATAATACAAAAAGGTATAAATGTACACAAAAATTTTTTATATTTGGAATAAAATTTAAATAAAAATGCTGTAAACGTTTCCAAATGTGTATAAAAAATGACACAATATTTACAAATAATGAAGATTGTAAATATTTTAACAATCCATACTAGTCGATTTGTACAAATATAATTTATAAAAATGCAACTTTTATCTAAACTTATGCAAAATTTGGATAAAACACTTGTAAATTTATGGTGCTGAGGATATAATGGGGTTAGAGTTATTCCCACGATGAAATTAATTGATTTTTTTGTTGGGGATAATTACATTAAATATCTAAATTATAACAATTTAGAAATCATTAAAAAATGGAAGGACTTAAGACTTATGAAAAAACTATTTTCTCTTTTCTTAGTTGCTGCAATGGCTATTAGCCTTGTTGGATGTTCATCAGGAACAGAAACTGAAGAAACAACAGAAGGAATGACGACGACAGAAACAACTGCTATTGTTTCAGAAGACAACGATTTTGTTGTTGCTTTCCAAGCAGATGCTACAGGTTTGAATCCTCATAAAGATTCAAATGGTGTATCAAACTCAATTATTAACAATATGTATGAAGCTTTAGTTACATTTGATCAAGATAGTAATATTATTGCTATGCTTGCTAGTGAATGGACAGTTTCAGAAGATGCTCTTACTTACACATTTAAACTTCAAGAAGGTGTAACATTCCACGATGGCGAAGTTTTCAATGCACAAGCTATAGTTGATAACTATGAATACATCATTCTTGATGAAACATTAAGCGCTTACAGACAAGTGTCTAACTGGGAGTCAATTGAAGTTTTAGGCGATTATGAAATTGCTATCACTTTAATTACTGCTAACAACACATTCTTAAATAAATTAACACAATTAAGAATTATTAGCCCAGCAGTTTTAGCAACAGAAGATCCAGGATCTGCTTTAAATGATATGTCTTACGGTACTGGACCTTTCAAATTTGAAGGCGATAGAATTGAAGGCGGACACACAACAATGGTTCCTAACACAGAATACTGGAGAGAAGGACCAAAAGTTGATTCTCTAACATTTAAAGTTGTTCCAGAAGATGGTTCACGTATGGCTATGCTACAAACAGGCGAAGCTGATTTAATTAATCCACTTCCAGCTATCCAAGCTACAGAATTAGAAAGTGATCCTTCAATTATCGTTAACAACACAAAAGGTATCACATACCGTTATGCAACTCTAAACCAAAACTATACATTAGAAGATGGCAGACAGCCATTTGCAGATGTTAGAGTGCGTCAAGCTATGAACTATGCTTTTGATAGCTTAGCTTATGCTCAAGTAGTATTCAATGGTTTTGCTAGTGAACCAACATCAATATTCTCAGATCAAATCATGTACCACTCAGAAATGACTCCTTATTCAATTGATCTTGATAAAGCAGCATCATTAATGGAAGAAGCTGGTTACGCTGATGGTTTCCCTGTTGATATTTGGGTTGATAACACAACAGTTGAAATGGCTGGTGCTGAATTCTTTAAACAACAAATGTCAGAAATTAACATAGATGTTAATGTTATGCCAATGGAATCAGCTACAATTGCTTCAATGGTACAACAACCAGTTGAAGAAACAGAAGTTGAAATCTGGTATGTAAACTGGGGTTCAGGTTCTTATGAAGCTGATGGTTCTATGAGAAGTATCCTACACAGCGATAGCTTCCCAGTAGGACGTTACAACACTGCTTACTACAGCAACCCAGAATTTGATAGATTATTAGATGAAGCTTTAGTATCAAATGATACAGCTGAAATAGCTGATCTATATGCACAAGCTCAAGCTATCGCTTGGGAAGAGTGCCCATGGGTATTCTTAGGTAATGATAACAACCTATCTGCTCAAAAAACATATGTTGCTGGCTTACAATATAAACCAGCTGGTGAAGTTGTTTACAGAACAGTAGAACTAGTACAAGAATAAGTTTCACACGAAAGGGGAGAGTTGTTAGAAACTTTCCCCTTTTAATTTAAAACAAGGAGGCATAATCAATGAGTCGTTATTTCATAAGACGAGTTTTGCAAACAATTCCATTGATGCTTATCATATCAATTGTTATATTTATGTTTATTCACCTTTTGCCGGGTGATCCTGCTAAAAGTTTAGCGGGGCTTGAGGCGACACCAGAACAAGTAGAGGCTATCCGTGAATCTCACGGGCTAAATGATCCTTTAATAGTTCAATATGTAAATTACATGGGTGATTTATTAACAGGAGATTTAGGCGTTAGTTTAAAATCAGGAGATCCAGTTATTGAATTAATAGCAGGAAGAATGTCTAACACAATAAAATTAGTATTCGCTGGCATGCTATGGGCACCAGTGATAGGTATTTTACTCGGTATTATATCTGCGATAAATAGGGGAAATATATTTGATCATTTAACGATGTTTACAGCGATAACAGGGCTTTCATTACCAGGTTTCTGGGTTGGGCTAATGTTAATTCAGCTGTTTTCAGTACAACTAGGCTGGCTACCAACAGGTGGTCTTGATAGTTGGCAATCGCTTATTATGCCATCTTTTTCAATGGGGCTTGGTATAATGGCAGTTTTAGCTAGATACTCACGTTCATCTATGCTAGAAACATTAAAAGAAGATTACATAAGAACAGCAAGAGCAAAAGGACAAAAAGAAAAAATGGTAATGTTTGCTCATGCTTTTAGAAATTCATTAATTCAAATAGTTACTATATTAGGCTTACAAATAGGTGGTTTACTTTCAGGTACAGTTATAACTGAAAATATCTACTCTATTCCAGGTATAGGAAGATTACTATTTGACTCAATTAGTTTCCGTGATTATCCAGCAATTCAAGCATTACTAATGCTTTTCGCCTTACAGTATGTAGCTATAAACTTAATTGTTGATCTACTATACGGCGTAATCAATCCAAAAATTCGTTACGATTAAGGAGGAAACATAATGACAAATTTGAATACAAACAGCATACCTTTAAATGAAGAATATGTTGATGAAAATATATCTGCCGATAGTGGCAGTAAAACAAAAGCTTTTATTAAAAAGTTTTCAAGAAGGCCAACTGCAGTAGCAGGATTTATAGTTATTGTAATACTATTAATTTTAGCGCTTATTGGCCCTTATCTAACACCATATGATCCTGCGGCATATGATTATTATAATACTTTTGCAGAGCCAAGTGCAGAGCATTTATTTGGCACAGACAACTTTGGTAGAGATATTTTTAGCCGTATGCTTGCGGGTACAAGATTAACTCTTGGAATATCATTATCATCAGTTATTATAGGTGCGGCTATAGGAACAGTTTTAGGGCTTATGTCAGGATATTATGGCGGAGTAATCGAAATGCTAGTAATGCGCTCATCTGATGTATTATTTAGTTTTCCAGATATACTTTTAGCTATCGCTATCGTTGCTCTTATAGGGCCTGGTTCTATAAACGTGTTTATAGCCGTTATGGTATTTACCGTCCCGAGTTTTGCAAGGATAATGCGAAGTGCAACGTTATCTGTTAAAGGCTCGTTATATGTTGAAGTTGCAGAAAGTTTAGGATGTAAGAGCCCAAGAATATTATTTAAACATATATTCCCGGGCACAATTCAATCATTAATAGTTAATTTTACTATGAGAATAGGTTCAGCTATTATGGCAGCTTCATCTTTAAGTTTCTTAGGGTTTGGCGCTAGCACATCTGAGCCTGAATGGGGCGCAATGCTTTCACAAGGTAGAAGTTTTATGTCTACATCACCTCATATGATTTTTTATCCAGGTTTAGTAATATTTATTACGGTACTCGCTTTCAACCTATTTGGTGATGGGTTAAGGGATACTCTTGATCCAAAATTAAATTAAAGAAAGGAGCAGATTAAATGAGTGAAAAAATATTATCAGTAAAAGATTTACGCACAGAATTTTTTAGCAGTAAAAAGAAAAGTGTTACTGCCGTTGACGGTGTAAGTTTTGATATAAATAAAGGTGAAATAGTTGGACTTGTTGGTGAGAGTGGATGCGGTAAAAGCGTTACATCTCTTTCAATAATGCAGCTATTTAAAAACACAACAGGTAAAGTTACTAATGGTGAGGTTTTATTTAATGGAGAAGATTTATTAAAAAAATCAGATAACGAAATCAGAAAAATTCGTGGAAATAGACTTAGTATGATTTTCCAAGAGCCAATGAGTAGCTTAAATCCAGCTATGAGAATAGATAAACAGCTAATGGAAGGAATTAGACTTCATACGGATTTATCTAAAGAACAAGCATTAGATAAAGCAAGAGAAATATTAGAGCAAGTAGGTATTCCAGATCCAAACCGTGTTCTAAAAAATTATCCTCATCAGCTTTCTGGTGGTATGAGTCAAAGGGTTATGATTGCTATGGCAATGAGCTGTGAGCCAGAATTACTAATTGCAGACGAGCCAACAACAGCTCTTGATGTTACTATCCAAGCTCAAATTTTAGATTTAATGCAAAAAATTCAAAAAGATAAAGGAATGGGTATTCTATTAATTACTCACGATTTAGGTGTTGTTGCAGAAATATGCTCAAAAGTAGTTGTTATGTATGCTGGCAAAATAGTTGAAGAAGCTCCAGTACACGACTTATTTAAAAATCCACAGCATCCATACACTCAAGGGCTTATAGCATCAGTTCCAAAACTGGGTTCAGGCGTTAAAATTCTTCCTAGTATTCCTGGTAGTGTTCCAGATTTAACATCAATGCCAAAAGGATGTAGATTTGCTCCAAGATGTAAATATTGCCAAGAAAAATGTAAAACTGAGCAACCACCACTAATAAAAATTTCAGAAAATCAAAAGGTTAGTTGCTGGTTAAAAGAAGAAGGAGTGGGTTAATATGAAAAAAATCGTTTCCTTAAAAAATGTTTCAAAAACTTTCCCAGTTGGTAAAAACTTATTAGGAAAAGCAGATAAATTTGTTCATGCAGTTAATAATATAAGTTTTGATATATACGAAGGCGAAACTTTTTCAATAGTTGGTGAATCTGGCTGTGGAAAAAGTACAACTGGTAGATTAATAAATCATTTATTAAATCCAAATGAAGGAACAGTTGAATTTAATGGCATTGATATAACTAATATGAGCCAAGACGAAGTGCGTCCTTTAAGAAGAGATATGCAAATGATTTTCCAAGATCCTGCAGGAAGTTTAAATCCTAGAATGAGAGTTGAAGATTTAATTGCAGAGCCTTTATTAATTCATAGTCAAAATGCATCGCCAGACGATGAAATGTATAAATATAAAAGCAAAGAAGAAAGAATTAAAAAGGTTCATGAATTATTAAAAATAGTAGGACTTAGTCCAAAACATGCAAAAAGATTCCCTCATGAATTCTCAGGCGGACAAAAGCAAAGAATTGGCGTTGCAAGAGCTTTAACAGTTAATCCAAAATTAATTATTGCGGATGAGCCGATTTCAGCGCTAGACGTTTCGATTCAAGCTCAAGTATTAAATCTTTTACATAATCTTCAAGAAACATATGGCTTAACTTATATGTTTATCTCGCATGATTTATCAGTAGTTGAGATGATTTCTGATAGAATTGGTGTTATGTATCTAGGATTTTTAGCTGAATTATCAACTAAAGAAGATTTATATAAAAATCCTCTTCATCCATATACAAAAGCATTATTATCAGCAGTTCCAATTCCAGATCCTGAAAACAAACAAGAAAGAATTATACTAGAAGGCGATATTCCTAGCACAATCAATCTTCCAAAAGGGTGTCCATTTGCAGCTAGATGCAGATACGTAAAACCTATTTGTCACGAAGAAAGACCAGTACAAAAAGAAGTTAATGAAGGACACTTCGTTTCATGTCATTTATATTAATATACGACAAGAAAGAGAGAAAACATAATGAAAAAACCTATTATTGAAGCATGCGTAGATTCATTTGAATCTTGCAAAGCAGCTTATGAAAATGGCGCAGACAGATTAGAACTTTGTGCAAACCTTGTTATCGGTGGAACAACTCCATCACCATTCGTGGTAAAACAAGTAAAAGCGCAAAGTGATGTGAAAATAAATGTTTTAATTCGTCCACGTTTTGGCGATTTTCTATACACAGAAAGCGAAATGGATTTGATGTGTGATGAAATTAAAATGTTTAAAGATTTAGGTGTTAATGGTGTTGTTATTGGCACATTAACAAAAGATGGCGATTTAGATATTGAAAGAATGAAAAGACTTTTAAAATGCGCAGAAGGCTTAGAAGTTACACTTCATAGAGCTTTTGATATGACTCGTGATCCACTTAAAACATTAGAACAAGCAATAGAGCTTGGCATAAACACTATTTTAACATCAGGACAGCAAAGCGATGTTGTAGCTGGAAAAGATTTATTAAAAGAAGTTTATGAAAAAGCAGCAGGAAGAATAGATATTATGGCGGGCGCAGGAGTTAAAATGCATAATATTCAAATGCTTCATGACCATACTGGTATTACAACTTTTCATACAACAGGAAGAAAAGGCAGTATAGACAGTGAAATGGTTTATAGAAAAGAAACTGTTGCAATGGGACTACCTTCACTTTCAGAATATGAAATTTGGAGAACTGATCCAGCTGAATTTAAAACTTGTGCAGATATAGTTCATTCTTTTAAATAAACTTAATAATATTACTTAATGATAAAGCCCAAAGAAAAACTACTTTAGGCTTTATCGTTAAGATAGAATAAGTATAACATTCGGAAAGGAATGTGAAGTGCATGCCTAAAAATCAAGAATATATAAAAATGAATAATATAGAACTTGTCTTGAACACCTTATATTCTCAAAAAGAGCTATCCAGAGTTGAGCTAGCTAATGCTACAAAATTAAGCACAACTAGTATAACTCGTGTTACTCAATTTTTAATAGAAAAAGGATATGTAAGAGAGGGTGAGAGTTATTCAAAGGGAGTTGGCAGGAATAGAGTTACGCTTAATGTAATTGCCGAGTCCGCTTATTCTATAGGTATTGCTATTTTAAAAGAAAATTTAATATTTGCTGTTTTAGATTTAAACAGAGAAGTTGTTTTTAACTATAAAGAAGAAAACAATAATAGCCAAATGAAAATTGAAGATTTAGCAAAATACATTTTAAAAACTTTAAAAAGACTGCTTTTTGAAAATGGTATTTCATATGAAAAAGTAGTGGGAGTTGGGATTTCTGTTCCGGGGATTGTTGATAATAATCAAGGGATAGTGAACTATTCAACTCAATTAAAATGGGAAAATGTTAATGTTAAAGAAATTTTCTCAGCAATATTTGAAAAGTCAGTCGAAGTTGAAAATGATACAAAAGCAAGAATCGTTGCCAAAAAAACTAATAAAGATTTACTAAATAGTGAATGCGTTGTCGGTTTATTTATTGGTGATGGTGTTTCGGCTGTTGGAATTAGCGAAGGATTTGTTGTAAGGGGTGTAAATAATGCTGCGGGCGAAGTTGGCCATATAGTAACTCAAAAAGATGGCGAAGAGTGTGACTGCGGAAACTTAGGCTGTTTGCAAACAAAATTAGCTAGAAAATTTTTACTTAAAAGGGGGCGAAAACATAATAATAAAATATCAGATGTCAAAGAAATAATAACTTATTACAAAAACAATGAAGAATGGGCAATAGAATTAATAGAAGATTTTAAAACATCTTTTTTATTAATTTTAGATATCCTGCAGCATTGTTATAATCCAAGTTTAATTATTATTTCAGGCGAAATGGTGGATAGTTTTTATGAGTTTTTAAGCAAATTTATAAAAGAGATAGAGCTTATAAATAAAACAACATCTACATCAATAAAATTATTAATATCTCAAAATGATATTAGTGAAACTTCAATCGGTGTTGGGCTTTTAGCACTTCAAACGATGTTTAATTAAAAAGGTGATTTTAAAGGTTTAGAAATTATATTGTTATAATATTGCAATATATGACATACAGAAAGGTATGGAAAAGGTTATGAAAAGAATATTAGTTGCTGCAATACATCATGAATCAAATTCATTTAATCCAATTATTGCAGGCGAAAATGATTTTAGAGTTTTAAGAGGAAAAGAACTAATTGAAAACATGAGAAAGAATGATTCTCTTTCAGGTGTTATTCAAACGTTATTAGACCAGAAATATGAAGTTATCCCAACTGTATCTTGTAGAGCAGTTCCAAATGGCGAAGTTGACTACAATTTTTATATGGGAATAAAACAGGAAATTCTTGATATAGCTAAAAAAGAAAATGAAATAAAGCCAATCGATGCAGTTTGCTTATCTTTACACGGTTCGATGAGAATATCAGGCCTTGGAGAAGCTGAAGGTGTATTATTAAAAGAGTTAAAAGCTATTTTACCGAATATACCATTTTATTCTTCACTGGATATGCACACAACAATGACAAAAGAAATGTTTGATAATTGCGATGGCTTTGTTGGATATAAATGCGCTCCTCACACAGATTGTACTGAAACTGGTGAGCATGCAGCGAGAATGACAATACTAGCACTAGAAGAAGGTGTAAAAACTCATAAAGCATGGGTTAGAGTGCCATTTTTAGTAGCAGGCGAACAATCATCAACAAATACACAACCAATGATTGATTTAATAAGTGAATTAAGAGAAACTGAAAAGCAAGAAGGCATTTATGCAGCTTCTTACTTAATGGGCTTCCCTTGGGCAGATAATAAAGATTCATCAGTTGCTGTTTATGTTGTTGCAGATACTAAAGAAAAAGCTGAAAACACAGCTGTAAGACTTGCAAACACTATGTGGGATAGATTAGAAGATTTCACATTCCACACAGAAACTTATCCTGAAAAAGAAGCGATTGATGTAGCGTTTAATGCTGTAAAAGAAGGCGGGGAAACACCTGTTTATCTTTCAGACTCAGGAGATAACCCAACTGCAGGCTCTTCTTCAGACTGCACAGACTTTTTAAAGCTTCTTTTAGATGATGAAAGAACAAAAGATTTAAAAAATAATATTATTTATGGCGGAATATATGATCCGGAAGCAACTAAGGCTTGCGAGGGTAAAGTTGGCGAAGAGATAACATTAACATTCGGTGCAAAATTCGATAAAGTTACCACTAAGCCATTAACTTTAACAGGAACAGTTAAAGCATACGTTGAAAAATGGGAAAAAGATATGATGAATGGCGATTTAGCTTTGTTTTCATATAATGGAGTAGATATAATTTTAGCTGAAAAACATGTTGGTTTTGGTAGCCCTGAAATGTTTGAAGATTTAGGAAGAGATCCTAGAAAAGCAGATATAGTTGTTTGCAAATTAGGATATCTTACTGCACCACATGAAAAGGTTGCAAAAAGAGCGATAATGGCACTTTCGAAAGGCTCAACAAATGAAGATTTAAAAACTCTGCCTTATACAAAAGTTCCAAGACCATTATTCCCATTAGATGCAAAATTTGATTTTAAACCAGAAGAATATTTAAAATCAGAATAATTAAAGATGATTAAAAGGGTAGAAAGGAACACCTTATATGAAAACTTTTAAGTGTACACCCAAATTTATTCCAGAACTAGATAAAGGCTTTCGTCCTATTTCTTTAGAAAATAGAGCTTATAGAAAAGCTTTAGATGAATATAAAGAAAAAGAATTAGTTAAAGTAGCTATTGTTGGAGCTGGTGATTTTGTAGCAACTTCAGTTATCGAAATTTTTCCAGAAAACGCTGGGAAAAATGAAGATAATAAAATATATGTAGAAAGATATGTGAAATCTTTAATATGGGTAAAAGGCGGATATAAAATTATATTTGCAGGCCCAGATTATATAGGACAGTATTTAAAAGATGCTTATAAAATAGGCGGAAAAAGAAATTTTGATGCGGATTTTATAGGCGGAGTTTACAACGAAACTTTTACAGTTGAGTTTGCAAACTTTGATGAAGTGCCAGAGTCTAGCGATGTTTCAAAATCTGTTGGAAGAAATTTAGATGGATATAGAATAGGCTTTGATGCAGGTGGAAGTGATAGAAAAGTTTCTGCTGTTGTTAACGGCGAAACAATTTTTTCAACTGAAACTGTTTGGCATCCAAAAATCACAAAAGATCCTCAATATCATTTAGATGGAATTATTGAATCTTTTAAAATGGCTGCTGAAAAAATGCCAAGAGTTGATGCTATTGGTATTAGTAGTGCTGGTATTTATATTGATAATGAGCCAAGAGCTGCAAGTTTATTTAGAGAAGTTTCAAAAGAAGATTTTGATAAAGTTGTAAGACAAATATATTACACAGCTGCAAAAGCTATCGGCGATGTGCCAATAGAAGTTGCAAATGATGGCGATGTAACAGCTTTAGCTGGTGCAATGAGCATGAACGAAAATGGAATTTTAGGGATTGCTATGGGAACTAGTGAGGCTGTTGGATATGTTGATAAAAATGGAAATATCACAGGTTGGCTGAATGAATTAGCGTTTGTTCCTGTTGATTACAGCGAAGATGCTTTAATGGACGAATGGTCTTTAGATATAGGCGTTGGAACTAGTTATTTTTCTCAAGATGCAGTTATTAAACTTGCACCAAATGCTAAAATAGAGTTTGAAGATGGATTATATCCGGCTGAAAAACTAAAAGTTGTGCAAAAATTAATGGAAGAAAATCATGAAGGTGCTAAAAAAATATACGAAAGCATTGGTATTTATTTAGGATATGCACTAGCTTACTATGCAGAATTTTATGATATAAATAAAGTTTTATTATTAGGCAGAGTTTTATCAGGAAAAGGCGGAGATTTAATTATTCAAAATGCAAATAAAGTTTTAGAAGTAGAATTTAAAGAGCTATTTGATAAAATTAAATTAGTTACTCCTGATGAAAAAATGCGTAGAGTTGGGCAGTCAATAGCAGCGGCTAGTCTTCCAAAAATCAGCAAATAAATTCGAAAGGAAATGACATAAATATGAAAGTGATTTCAGGCGGGAAAATATTTTATGAAGGCAAGTTCATTGAAAATCATTCTTTAGTTTATAATGAAAAAACTATCGATGTTGTATTAAATGAAAAGCTAGATAAAGAAAATATAAAAGAGGAAATTAAATTAAACGGCGAATATATATTTCCTGGGTTTATTGATGTTCATATTCATGGATTTCTAGGCTCTGATACTATGGATTCAAGCTTTGATGCAATAAATATAATGAGCGAAGGTGTTGTAAAAAATGGAGTAACTTCACTTTTACCAACAACAATGTCTATGCCAAAAGGTATATTACAAACTGCTTTAGATAACGTTAAAGAGTATAAAAAAAATCAAAGTGTAAATGGAGCAAAAGTTTTAGGCGTTCATTTAGAAGGACCATTTATTAATAAAGAGAAAAAAGGCGCACAGCCAGAAGAAGGGATTTATCCAATAGACGAAGATTTAGTTTTAAATAATAAAGACATTATTAAAATTATTTCTTTAGCTCCTGAAATGGATAATGCTATTAATTTCATTAATAAATATAAAGATGATTTTAATTTTTCAATAGCGCATACAAACTCGGATTATAAAACTGCCTCTTTAGCTATTGAAAATGGAGCAAAATCTTTTACGCATCTTTTTAATGCAATGACTGGATTAAATCATAGAAATCCAGGTTGTGTTGGTGCTGCTTTTACAAATGAATGCTATGTTGAAATGATTTGCGATGATATACACATTAGTAATGATTTATATTCATTAGTTAAAAATGTAAAAGGCGTTGATAATATTTTATTAATTACAGATTGTATTCGTGCAGGTGGCTTAAAAGATGGAGAATATGATTTAGGCGGCCAAGAAGTTACTTTAAAAAATGGTAAATGCACTTTGCCTGGTGATGTTTTAGCAGGAAGTGTTTTGAATTTTGTTGATGGAGTTCGTAATTTTTATAATAAAACTAAAACTTCTATGGAAGATTTAGCAAAACTTACTTCTGTTAATCAAGCAAAATACTTAAAAATGGAAGATGAAATAGGGAATATAAAAACCGGACTTTTTGCCGATTACACTATAATCAATAAAGATTTTGATGTTCTTTATACAATTATAAACGGAAATATTGTTTATAAAAAATAAAGCTTTTAAAAAAGGAATTACAAAAATATGAAAGTTTATAAAGTTAGCACTTATGAAGAAATGTGCGATAAGATAAGCGATGAATTCGCAAATGATATTACCGAAAATCCAAGTAGTGTTTTAGGGCTTGCAACAGGCTCTACTGCAATTGGTATATATGAAAATCTAATTAAAAGACATGAAAAAGAAAACCTTGATTTCTCTTTTGTTAAAACTGTTAATTTAGATGAATATATAGGGCTTTCAAGTGATAATGACCAAAGTTATAGATACTATATGGACAACAACTTTTTTAATCATATAAATGTTAAAAAAGAAAACACATTTATTCCAAATGGATTAGCAAAAGACTTGCAAAAAGAATGTGATAAATATGATGAATTAATCCAAAAGTTAAATGGAATTGATATTCAGCTTTTAGGAATAGGGCATAATGGGCATATAGGATTTAATGAGCCAAACAATAATTTTAAAAAAGATACCCATACTGTTGACTTGCATGAAGAAACAATTATGGCAAACTCTCGCTTTTTTTCTTCAATTGAAGAAACTCCAAAAACAGCGATAACCTTAGGAATTAAAAATATAATTCAAGCAAAAAAAGTTATTCTAGCTGGAGGAAAAGATAAAAAAGAAATTATAGAAAAAGCAATTTATGGAGATATAACTCCTGAAGTGCCAGCTTCTATTCTTCAGCTACATGAAAACTTAATTGTTGTAATGGTTGAATAATTAAATAAAAAAACGATAGATAAACTTATCTATCGTTTTTTGAGTTATAAGATAACTATAAATAATCTAATATATAGTTTAATTAAAAGGATAATATGAGATAACTATTAAAAAATGCTAGAAAAGATAAGATAAAAAACATTAAAAATGATAGAATAATAAATTAAATCCTAAAATATGTTACTACTTGCTTTTAAGAGTAATTATATGTATAATATTAATAATTAAATTATTAAAATATGTTAAATAAGTAGAATAAATCTATTTTTATAAAAAGTCAAAAAAATATAGTGTGTTTATATTAATCGCCTACAAAAAAAGAGATGAATTGTCTTTTTTAGTTTAATAATTTTTGATATATTAACCTTTTGTATTTTTGCTCTATAGAGTTTTACCATGTAAGAGATAAAATTAGCTTTTCTAATTGCAAGCTTGGTCTTTTATGTGCGGGGTGAGCCAAAATACATTTTTTTATGCTTACATCAATAACAATAAACTACATAAGTGGTATTGTTATTTTAAAATTTACTTGCAAAGTATTGTTAATTACAAGGCAGGAGGAGTTATGGTAATATGAATTTTATTCCAAAAAATTATTTTTTGAAATTTTTAAAATATTTGGGCATTTTAATATCTGTTTTTGTTATAATTTTTATAGTAGTAATAAATTTTTTAATAGAAAATTTATACTTAAATACTCCTGAAAATCTACCAGATGATATGGTGCAACCACATGTAGGTGAATTTCAGCTATATAGTGTTTATACAGGTAACGACGGCGAAAAATTCATATTTGATAAAGATAAAAATCCAGATTTAACTTGTGATTTAGTTGGTTTTTTTAGAGAAGATAGAATTTATTGTTATGTGCCGTATTATGTTGATACCACCAACCTTGTTGCGAGTTTTAATTTCGGTGGAACAGCTTATATAGAAAGTGAAAGACAATATAACGGGATAAGCGAAAATGATTTTTCAAATAATGTTGTTTACACAGTTGAAACTGATAGTGATGATATAAAAACTTTCGAAATAATTATTTTGCAAAGTGATTTACCTGTAATTCAAATTGAAACTGTAGAAGATGAACGTGTTTTATCTAGGACAGAGTATATAAATGCTACTATACAGGTGTTTAGTGAAGATATATATTCCACACCAATTATATCTGATTGCGAAATCAGAGTTAGAGGAAACGCAACAGCAACACTGCCAAAGCTTCCTTACAAAATTAAAACATCACAAGAAATTGTTTTAGCTGGTTTGGAAAAAGGTAGTGAGTTTGTGCTTTTAGCAGATTATTATGATAATACACTTTCACGAAATACTTTATCGTTTTTAATGGCTGAAGAATTTGGGATGGAATACTATAACGAAACACAGCTTGTAGAAGTTTTAATAAATGGCGAATATTATGGAGTTTTTAATCTTACAAACCAAATTGATGTGCACACTTCAAGTGTAAATATTACAAGCATGACAACAGCAGACAACAGCGGCGAAAATCTCACAGGCGGATATTTATTAGAGCTTGATGGACGTTTAAACGAGGATATGACAAACGGCTTTTATACTGAAGTTGGAGTGCCTGTTAGAATAATATCGCCAACTAATCCTACTAGCGAACAATTCGATTATATGCAAAACTATATAGGTGAATTTGAAAAATACTTAATGGCGGAAGATTTTTCATACAATGGAAATGATTTAGAAAGCTATATGGATTTTGATAGTTTTGCTGCTATGTATTGGGTGAATGAAATAACAAAAAACACTGATTTTATATATCCTCTTAGTTTTTTTATACACAAAGATATTAATGGAAAACTTGTCGCAGGGCCTGTTTGGGATTTTGATATAGCAGGTGGAAATTTTACGCTTCGTCCAGAGGGTATGGCAACAGATGGTTGGCTTATTCCAACTAATACATGGTATGATGCAATGCTTAAAAATCCAGAATTTAATCAAGCAGTTATTGATATGTATTATGAACACGAAGATTTTTTTAAAAACTTGCCAGAACTTATTGAAGATTTGCATCTTGAAATCTATCCTTATAGCGAAAATAACTACACCCGAACTTATGTAGGATTATCAGATGCTCATAAGCTCCCAGAAGACGACACCTATTTAAGTGATAGCGAATTTATGGTGCAGTGGTTTACAGACAGAGTGCAATGGATAAGCGAAAATGTTGAAACTTTGAGAAATTATGTGGTGGAGTAAATTTATGATAAAAAAGAAAAAATATAGAAAAGAACATAAGTTTTTCATAAGTGAAATTCAAAAAGATACTTTACTTTATCGCCTTAATATAATTATGCAAAGAGATGAATTTGGAGATAATGGAGCTTATACAGTAACAAGTTTATATTTTGATGACTATAAAAAAAGCTCTTTGTTTACAAAAATATCTGGAGAAAATGAACGTTTTAAATGGCGCATAAGATTTTATGATGAAAATAAAGAAGAGTTTTTTTTAGAACGAAAAGAAAAATTAGGTTCACTTGTTTATAAAAAGCGTGTACTTTTATCTAAAAAAGAATGTGAAAATGCTTTATATAACCCAAGCGATTGGGAAGATGATGGCAATAGTTTAAAGAAACTTTTTTTCACTATGTTATCAAATGGGTTGATAAATCCATCTGTGGTAGTTAGATATAATCGAATAGCCTTTGTTGAGAAAACAACCAACACTCGGATTTGTTTTGATATGCAGCTATCAAGCGGATATGCAAACTTTGATATTTTAAATGATGACATTGTTTATATTCCGTGCCTTGAAAAAGGCGTAAATATTTTAGAGGTAAAATACGATGATATATTGCCAAGTTATATTAAATCAGTTTTGCAGTGTTGCGAAACAAGCATGCAATCTGTTTCAAAATTTATAATTTGCAAAAAATATTTTAAACAAAACATTTGGGAGGATCAATAAAATGAACGACATAACTTTTTCAAAACTTCTTAACATAGATGAATTTTACAACTTGTTTAATGAAGGAATTTCAATTTCTAGTGTTATCACTATTCTAGCGCTTGCTTTTGCGCTTGGCTTATTTATATTTTTTATATATAAAATTACATTTAAAGGGGTTTTATATTCTAAAAACTTCAACATATCTCTTTTGTTAATGACATTGATAACATCTAGCATTATGATAGCTATTTCAAGTAATATAGTGCTTTCTTTAGGTATGGTAGGTGCACTATCAATTGTTAGATTTCGCTCTGCAATTAAAGATCCTATAGATATTGTTTATATTTTCTGGGCTGTTTCTGTTGGAATTACCACTGGCTCAGGTATGCTAATGCTTTCAATAATTTCAACAATAGGAATAGGAATCGTGGTTGTTCTTATAAATAAAATAAACTTTACAAACTACTCTTTTTTACTAGTAGTGAAAAGTTCTAATATTGAAAACAACGAAGAACTTTCAAATACAATTAAAACTCATGTTAATAAGTTTGAGCTTAAGTCTATGCAAAACATAAAAAGTGGTATAGAATTTGTTTTTGAGTTAAACACAAAAAAAGAGCTTACTGAAATGATGAAAGAACTTCGCACAATTGAATTTGTCGAAACAGCAAGTTTAATAAGCTATAATGGTGATTATTGCCTATAAATTAAAAAAATAATCTTATATTTTAATAAAAACAAAGACGATTTAATAATCGTCTTTGTTTTTTTATTGGATATAAACCACCGACTATGTCGGTGGTGCCGAAAAAGCTTTAGC
>CAYJGG010000016.1:0-39482 GCA_964369915.1 uncultured Oscillospiraceae bacterium
TTAATATTACTTTCATATTTTTCATTCGGATTAAATTCTGTGTAGATTTTAAATAATTCATATAGCTTTTCCATCATAACAATTATTCCTTTCTCTATGTTTTGTATCACATACAAAACTCGTAATTTGAAAATATATTTTCAAATTACCTTCCTTTCTACTTTTTTCAAGCACAAGGATACCACAACGATTTTGAAATAGCTATCTTAACTTTTGTAATTTCAAAATTTTAATTTAAGTAAATATATTTGCATGTATATTTTTATTGATGTATAATAGTAGTATAATTAATTTTCACAATATAGAGGTAATTATTATGAATGAAAAAATGTACGAGAAAAATAGAGAGGCTTGGAATCAAGCATTAGAATATCATCAAAAAGCAAAAAAAGAAAAACTTTTAGAATCTTTTAAGCAACCTGATTTTTCAGTTTATGGTGGAGCATATCATGGTGAAGTACTCACGAATAAAATAAATGATATCGGATTACAAGGTAAAAGAATAGCTCACATACAATGCCATAATGGTAGAGAGTTAATATCTATAACTAATTCGCAAGTTAAACAAGCTGTTGGTTTTGATATTTCTGATGTCGCAATTGAAGATGCGAAAGAGTTTGCCTTTGTCGCAAATAAGGAAATTGATTTTGTTAGAACAAATATTTTAGAGATTGATAGCAAATATTATAACTATTTTGATTTTGTTTTTATTTCAGAAGGCGCACTTCAATGGTTTCAAGATTTAGATGAATATATGTGTGTTGTATCAAAACTATTAAAAAAAGGAGGCAATCTATTAATTTCTGAGTTGCACCCATTTTATTATTTGTTTGAAAATAAAAAGGCAGATGAAAAAGTAATTAGTAGTAATTTAATTTCATATTTTGAAAAAGAAGCAAACAATTATTCTGATGGACTTGATTACATGGGTGGAGAAGTATATGATTCAAAAGAAATGTTTTGGTTTGTACATAAAGTATCCGACATTATAAATAGCACAATTAAAAATAATATAGAGCTAATTTCTTTCGATGAGTACAATTTATGCAATGACTATCTTGATGAAGAATTAAATAGTAAATTGCCTACGAGATATCTAATGGTTGGTGTAAAAAGATAATTTACAATTAACTTTCACTCCATTTACGTTTATATCTTTTAGTAAACTCTAATTTTTTAAATGACTGATTAAAATAAGCTTTATTTATTGAACTCCCTATTCTTTGTTTACACCATATCAATTTTTAACAAACTATTTCACAAAATTAAAACCTTGAAAATCATTTATAATTTTCAAGGTTTTTAAATTTTTAGAATGTAGTATAAATCATATATATTGATACGGAAATAGATATTGTAGCAATAATTATTTTTAGTATATTTTGATTAATTTTATCAGATATTTTTGCACCAAACATTATTCCAATTGCATGTGCCGTAACGGCAACAGCTATAAGAATTATTATATTGGAATCTGTAGTATTATTATAATATCCTGCAATTGCTGGAACTGCTATAAATATTGAATTAAATAAACTCATTCCTACAGCTTGCCTAACGCTGAATCCTAATAATGATAAAAGTGGCACTGAAAGTACAGGTCCGCCTGCTCCTGTAAATGAGCTTATCGTGGCTATAAACATTCCTAATAAAATAATTAAAAGTGGATTAGTTTTAATTTTTATACTTAATTGATTTTCTTTTCCATCTTTTTTGGGAATCATTATTGAAAAACCTGAAACAAATACCATTGCATACAGAACTCTTTTAGCTATTATCACAGGGATAGCTCCATTAAACCATACGCCTATTATTGAGCCTATTATTGCACCAACTGCGAGGTTTGAACAAAATTTAAAATCAATATCTTTAGTTTTGTTGTAAGAGTAAGCTCCTATAATTCCTGAAATAGCAAAGGCTGAAAAGCTCATTGCCATACTTTCTGGAGTTGCTAAAAATAGCACTCCTGTGTAAAACATAGGTAGTAAAAAGCCTGCAATTCCAGATATCCCTATACTTATGCCTACTAAAATATTTGCGATTATAATTAAAATATACATTTGACCTCTATATTAATTCTTTAATTAATTTTTGACTTGAGAAGAATGAGCCTGCACCACCTGTGTGAATAAACACTACATTGCTTCCCTTTGGTATTTTACCAGTTCTGATATGGTCCATCATTCCATGGAAACCTCTTCCTGAATATGTTGGATCACAGAACAGTCCCTCTGACATTGCTAGTTCTTTAATTGTAATTTGTGCGTCTGGATTTGGTATACCATAGCCAGGTGCGATGTATTCTTCATCAACGTGAATTTCATTCATTATATCTTCATCTCTCGGTGGCTCAAGACCTAAAACTTCATATAGATACTTAACTCTATCTACACATGTTTGATGTGTAATTAGATTTCCTGGTTTCCATGAGCGAACATTTATTGAATGTATTTCTGTTTTTGTTTGTGTTAATAATTTTGAAACAATTAACGCTGGTAATGAACCACAAGAACCGTTAGCGTGATACATATAATCTATCTCTCCATAAGCTTTAGATTGCTCCATAACTTCTGCATATAGATGAGTGAATGCTATCCAGCCATATTCGTTTGTGCAACCAACAGGAACCCACATAACTTTATAACCTTGTGCTTCTAATTCTGCTTTTTTCTTCATGCATTCATCAATAACTTTATTCCAAAGTGGATTTAAATCAACTGAATCTACTGGCTCTGGCTTTGAAACATAGTTGATTTCAGCTCCTAAAATTCTACTTAACACTAAATTGCCAACAGGTGCATCAGGGTATCCTTCATTTTTAGTATCACCTAAAAACAGTATTGGTTTAATCCCTGCTGCATTACAGTATGAAGTCATTTGCATGCAAGCATTTGATTGGTATGCACCATATGTAATCATGTAATCAACTTTTTCTTCTAGAGCTTTGCCGATTATATATTCAAGTTTTCTACTTTTATTTCCACCAAACATCGATGGACCGCTTAAATCTTCGCGTTTCATAAAAATATTAACATCATACTTTTTTGATAAATTTTCTAATTTGTGAAAAGGCGTTGGAGTAAAAACTAGTCGTTTCCTTGGCATATCTTTTGATAATAAGCTTAATTCTTCTGCCGTAAGTTTTTTCATAATTATGCTCCTTGTTCTACTTTTTCTTTAGCTGGAAGTGGCTTCATTTTTGGAAAATTTAAAGCTATAGCTATTAGTGAAAGCACTAGTAAAACTTGTGGATATGTTGCATATGCTATAACTTCCATTGAATCTATTCCAGCTGCGCCAGCCGCTGCAAGCATCATACCGCCGTAAGGAACTAATGTACCCATTGTACCACAAGCGAATATATCAAGTAAACTCGCTGTTCTTCTTGGGTCAACTTTGTATTCTTCAGTGATTTCCATTGCTATATCACCAGCTGTAACAATAGCTACAGTACTATTAGCTGTACACATAGTTACTGCCCAAGTTAAAAATGCAATCGCATATTCAGCTTGCTTTCTATTTTTAATTTTACTTTTTACAAGACCTAAAATCCAATCGATACCGCCATTGTATTTGATTAATGCAATCATACCACCAACAATAAGAACAACAAGAGAAATTGCAGCCATTCCCATCATACCAGCATAAAACGCTTGACCTAGTCCTACTAAATTGAATGCGCCATATGCTAACCCAATGCCCGAAGATAATATAATTCCCAATAATAATACCACAAAAACATTTAATCCCGCAAGAGATCCACCGATTACAGCAAGATATGGAATAATTTTAACTATATCATATTGAAGTTCGTCAAGTGCTGCAATATCTAATCCGCTTGAACGCGCTGTGAATATAGCGAATGCAATTACTGCAGCTGGAAGAGCTAATAAAAAGTTTGCTTTAAATTTATCCTTCATTTCAACACCACAAATTCTTGTAGCACTAATTGTTGTATCAGATACGAAAGAAAGGTTATCACCAAACATACCACCTGAAATACAAGCTCCAATTACAAATGCTGGATCAAGCCCAGTTGCTTCAACTACGCCCATAGCAATAGGTCCTAGTGCCACAACAGTACCAACAGATGTACCAGTTGCTATAGACATAAAGCATCCAATTAAAAACATACCACCAACGATCAATTCAGTTGGCATAAAGTTTAAAAAGAAGTTTACAACCGATTCAACAGCGCCAGCTTCTTTGGAAATTCCACTAAATGCACCCGCTAATAAAAATATCATAACCATCATAATAATGTTTTTATTTCCAAAACCTTCGCAAAATGTATCGATTTTATCCCATAGTGGTCTTTCTTTATTCATTAAAATAGCAACTGCTGCCGCTATAACAAAAAACACTAATGCCGGAACTATTCTTGAGTCACCAACAGCTATAGCTGTGCCCAGTGACATAACCAAAAATACTAAAATTGGCAAAATCGCTTTGCCGCCCATGCTTTTTCTTTCCATGTTTAAATTCCTCCTAAAATTTAAAAAATAATAATTACGTTGAAATTTTGCAAAATATAAACTAAATTCATGAATTGTTTCTATTCACATTGTATACACATTTATCAATAAGGTAAAGCGGTATTAGATGGATTTAAATGCCAGTTTTCCTTCATTAGCTAATTTTTCATATATAAATTAGTTACTTTTAACAAATACATTGATGTTTTTATCTTTTAATGATAAAATAGTTTATATCATATGAACTATGGAGGGATATATGGATAGAATTGATATAGATATTTTTTTTGAAATTGTTAAAAAAGGTAGTATACAGCAAGCGGCTACTACATTATTTATGTCGTCTTCTGCAGTTAGCCAAAGACTAAATAGTTTAGAAGCTCACCTTGGGATTGAATTGTTTGAACGTGGCAAGGGAGTTAAAGAAACAATTTTAACTGCTAAGGGAAAAGAGTTTTATCAAATAGCTTTAGACATGAAATTCAATTTCGACCAAAGCCAATTATTAAAAGAAAAAGCTAGCCACCCTTTTATTTCTATTGCTAGCGTAGATAGTTTAATCACCGATGTTTTAATGCCTTTATATGAAAAACTTATCTACTCACCACCTCACTTCAAAATGCATTTGAGATGTTATCATTCAGACAATATCTATCCAAAAGTTGAAACACATAATGTGGATATGGGGTTTGCCTTGTTCGATTTAAAGCGAGCTAATATAAAAGTAAAACCTATTTTATCTGACGATATGGTTTTAATCGTTTCCCCTCATTCAAAAATTAATGAAAAATCAGTGCACACCGATGTTTTAAATCCTTATAATGAAATATCCCTTGGTTTAAGAGAGGAATTGTATATGGGATGGGGGCCAAAATTTAGAGAATGGCATACGAAGTGGTTTGATAACACTATTACTCCGATGGTGAGCGCTAGTAGTTTGCATTGGTCTTCTTTATTTTTTAAAGGAGGGGATTTTTGGTCTATAATACCACGTTGCAATGCTATAGGAATGCAAAAAATTTATGATGTAAAGATAATAGAACTTAAAAATCCGCCAGAAGCTCGCACTTGTTATCAATTATTAAATGAAAAGCAAACGAGTATTACTGCTAAAAACATTGAGCTTTTTAATATTTACTTATATGATTATATAGAAGAGCTTAGTAAAGAAGGTAATATAACAAATCTACTTTAATTTTTTGCAACTCCTAATTAAAATACATACATTAGAATTTCCTTATTAAATTTACTAGTAAAATAATAAAACATAATTTGCGATGTTTTTCGGTTTGCAAAGCAAATTAACTCGAACGGGACTTTTTCGAAGAAAAAGGCTCTGACTACTACAATGACCACAACGGGAAAATAACCAGTGAACGACCTTCGGGTAAATCGCCATTTTTGCCCCAAAAATCGCTGAAAACCCTGATAAATACAGGTGAAAATGCTCTCAGACGACCTCATAACTCGATAGGTCAGAGCCTTCAAGTAAGGCTCGTTCAACATCTGGCCTCCCTGGCAAAAAAAACCTTGATAAACAGTAGTGTTTTTCAAGGTTTTTTCTTTTGCAAAAATTTTCTGCGACTATTTTGTAGACTATTTTGTTTATACGTTTATTACTCACAGCCACTTAGTACTTGCTACAACTTATCAGTATTTTATAAACCACCATTTTCACCTTATATATAAATCCTACTCTAATATCTTCAATGATTGCGCTGCAATTCTTCCGAATATAATAGATTCTGGAAGTGCCGCTGCTCCAAGTCGGTTTTCGCCATAAATTCCGCCTACAACTTCTCCTGCCGCAAATAACCCCTTTATTATTTCTCCATTTTCATTTAAAACTTGCGCATTTTCATCTATTTTAACTCCACCCATTGTATGGTGAACAGATGATATTGCTGAAAACATAATAAACTCTCCATCACTTATAGGCTGAATCCCCTCTCTTTGGAACTCGCTATCAAATCCAGTGCTTGCCATAATATTATATTGCTCAATAGTATTTGTTAAGTTTTCATATGGTATTCCAAAGTATTCTGCACATCCCTTTAAACTGCCTTTATAAAGCACTCCTAGTTCAATGCATTGCTCTATTTCTAACGGATAAAGATTTTCTATATCCATTCTTTTAATTGTATCTGGGTCTAAAATTTGATACACTTCACCTTTTGGCTGAGATATTATAGTCTCTGATAAAACATCTCTTGTTTCATGTTCGTTGACAAATCTTTCACCATTTAGATTAACTAATATTGCATTATCATTCAGTCTTGCATCATCTAATTTGTAAAAATTGCCTGTCGCAGGATTTGTAATTGGATAAAATTGAATTTCTGACATATCAATAAGCTGTGCTCCTACTTCATATGCCATATTTATTCCATCTCCACTTATAGCTGGTGAATTTGTTGTTTTCACATCATTACTTTGGATATATTCTTCATTTCCAAAATCTTTTAGCATACTAGTATTTGAGCTAAATCCACCTGTTGCTAATATAACGCCTGTATTGGAAAAAACTTCTACAACCTCTCCTGCCCGCCTTGCACGAACTCCTACAACTACTCTATTTTCATTTAAGATTAATTCATCGGCTGTAGTTGTGTACATAATTTCTATACCAATTTCATTTGCTTTTTCTACTAACGAATTGGCTAAACCTATTCCATCTTCTTCAATTCTTAATGCCCTAGTATATTCATGCCCCTCATACCAAGTTAAATCTTCTTGAAATTCTACTCCTATTTCATCTTTAAGCCAGTAGGCATTTTCTAATGCATTTTCAGCTATAACTGTTAATAAGTTTAAATCTCCCGTATTTAACCCGCCTTCATACAAATCTTTCAAGAAAATTTCTTCGCTATCTAACTTTTGAGCTTCTGCATCTTGATTCCAGTTATTTGGGGCAGCATAGCATCCATTAGACATCCTAGTGTTTCCCCCAGCAAACGACATTTTTTCTAAAACCACAATATTCTCATATCCTAAATTTTTAGCCTCTATTGCCGATGTAAGTCCTGCACCACCTGCACCAATTATGACAACATCATAATTATAGCTTTGTTTTATTTCTGTTTGTTTATCTAAAACCAAATCATCAAAATCATACCCTGAATTTTCAATTGCATTTTCAACTGCAAAAAATAATTCTTTTTCTATCTGTGTATAATTTTCTAAGTTATTATCCGAGTTTTTCAAAATATCTTCAAATAAATAAACTGATGTAATTTGCATTTGTGAGTTATTTGAATTCAATAGTTCAATATGTTTTAACGCGTTATCTTCTATTAACACTTCAACTTCAATTATTTGATTTTCTGTTTTATATTCACCCAAAAATAATGTTTTTATCTCATCACTATTTTTACTACAAGATGTAAAAATTAAGCATATTACAATAATTAACATTATAAATATTTTTTTAGATTTCATTATAGCCCTCATTTAAAGTGGTTGTTATTTCTTTTTTTATATATTATAATTAAACTTAATTTATGTCAAGGAGGAATAACTTTGAAAAGTAAGATTTCATTTAGAATTTTCACAGTTTTTATTGTAAGCATAACCATTTCATTTTCTATATTTTTATTCTATTTAAACTTAGTTGTTTTTCCAAGCAATAGAGCTGCTTCTATAAATCAAGCAAAATATCTATCACAAAGCGAGGCTATTGAAATTAGCCATTGGATAGAATCTAAAGCTAATGAATTTCGCTCACTCGCGCAAGTTCCAGCTTTTAAAACCACTGATTTAAGAGGAATTACCCCAATTATAGAAAACTTAACTAACTCTTATAAAGAAGACGGCGAATTAATGGAACAATTCGCATACGGTGGTGTTAATGAACATTCTGGATTTAACTGGGTTAATGCCGATGCTATACTAAATTTGATTGTGTATGAGGATTATAATAGGATAATAGAGAACGATTTGGAATATGGAATTAGTAATCCTATTTTAGATAAAAATGGAAATGAACAACTTCTATTTTACTATCCGATTATAGGCTATTCAAATTCAGTTGAGGGGATGTTGTGTAGTGCAATTCCCATACAAAGATTAAAAGAACTTACTGAAACTATAAATATATTTGACGGTAAAAGCTTTATTATTAATTCTAGTGGCGAAGTAATAACCTCTGATGCATCTTACATTAATCAAAAATTTTTAAATACAACTACTATTATAGATAATCTTCATCTATTAGATACTGGATTTTTCCAAACAAAAGATATTAATAATAATGATATAATAGTAACTATGAATTTTATTGAAGATTCTAATGATTGGGTGTTATGCACAGTCATTGATGAAATGGCATTGTTTCGAAATATATCTTTTATTAGTACCAGTTTATATTTTATATATGTGTTAGTTTTAATAACAGCCTTTATTTCTGCAAGATTTTTATCTAAAAATATTTCTAAACCTATTAATACCTTGCAAGAAAATATGTTAGAGGTTGAAAAAGGAAATCTTAAGGCTTTTTATGAAAATGAATCTATTTTAGAGATTGATAATTTAGGAAAAAGCTACAACTCTATGCTTTTTAAAATAAACAATCTAATAACAGAAAACAAAATCCAAGAGCAGAAAAAACACGAGGCTGAATTATCAGTTTTACAATCTCAAATAAAACCACATTTTTTATATAATACTTTAGATAATATAAAATGGCTTGCAGTTAAGGAAAATAATCAAAATATCGCAAAGACTATAACAAGCTTATCAACCTTTTTTAGAATTATCCTTAGTGGCGGACAAGATATGATACCACTAAAAACTGAACTAAAACACACTACAGCCTATTTAGAAATCCAAAAAACAAGATACCCAAGTCTCTTTGATTTCTCATATAATATAGACGATGATATTAAAGATTTTATAATACCTAAAATACTTATTCAGCCGATTGTAGAAAACAGTATTTATCATGGATTAAAAAACAAAGATAGTTTTGGAAATATTTCTATAACTGCTAAAAAATCCGGTGAATTTATTGAAATAACCGTTTGTGATAATGGTATTGGTATGAATAATGAAAAACTATTAGAGCTTCGCGATTACATCCAAAATGGAGAAAGTGGCTCTCATTATGGCCTTAATAATATAAAACAACGTCTTTTTTACACCTACGGGGAAGAAGCGAAAATCACTGTTTTCAGTCAAGAAAACGAAGGTGTAACTACCACAATTTTTATACCATATAAAAAAGGATAATTTTATGTATAGATTAATACTTGCAGATGATGAAATAAATATACTCGAAGGGATGGAATTTTTAATAAACTCCTTTGATTTGCCAATTACCCTTACAAAAACTTTTACAAACGGTTTAGATACTTTAAATTATATAAAGGAAGCTTCTCCAGATATAGCTATTTTAGATATTAATATGCCAAAATTAAATGGACTAGATTTAATTCAAAGCATTAGAGAATTTAATAACAATATTGAAATTATTATTATATCTGGGTATGATGTTTTCCAATACGCACAAACTGCAATAAATAATGGAGTATCTGCATACCTATTAAAGCCTATTGATGATGAAGAGCTTTACAACGTTTTATCTAAATCATGCTTTTCTTTAAACAGTAAACTTTCTCAAAATCAAACTACTTGTAGCGATGATACTATTATATCATTTGTTAAACAAAATTTTTTAAATGAGAGTTTTAGTGTTGAAATGGTTATGAAAAACTTTTCTCGTTCTCGTAGTGGAGTTTATAAAATTTTCAAAAATTCAACTAACATGGGTTTTTTAGAGTATATAACCTTTTTAAAGCTTGAACACTCAAAAACTCTTTTATTAAATGAAAATTTAAGTATAAAAGAAATCAGCTCCACTCTATTATACAAAGACCAACACCACTTTAGCAGACAGTTTAAAAAACATTTTAATATATCACCTTCTGAATTCCGTAACCAAAGTAAATTGTAGACAAATATCCACATTTTATAGACTGAGAGCTACATAATTCACTAATAATGTATGTTATTATTTTAACGAGGTTTAAAAACGACCTTAATTAAAATAATTTACTACTTATTAGAGGTGAAAAAATGAAAAAACTATTATCCTTAATGCTTTCATTTGCACTTACGTTTTCTTTAGTTGCTTGCTCAACAACAGAAACTGCTAGTGCGTACACAGAAGGCACTTACACTGCTACTGCAAAAGGTATGATTGATGATGTTACAGTTGAAGTTGTAGTTACAGCTGATGAAATTGTAAGTGTTACAATCACAGAACATTCAGAATCTGCTGGTATCAGCGATCCTGCTATTGAAAAAATTCCAGCTTCTATCGTTGATGGACAAACACTAAACGTTGATGCTATTGCTGGTGCAACAATCACAAGTGATGCTATATTACTTGCTGTAGAAGATGCACTAACACAAGCTGGCGCTGACGTTGAAGCTTTAAAAGTTAAAGAAGGCGCTGCAGATGTAGTTGCTGAAGATGTTGAAAAATCAGCTGACGTTATCGTTGTTGGTGCTGGTGGTGCTGGTCTTGCAGCTGCTACTAGTGCTATGCAAAATGGTGCTTCTGTAATCGTTATTGAAAAAATGAGCGCTGTTGGTGGTAACACTATCGTTTCTGGTGGTATTTACAATGCTCCAGATCCAGGGCGTCAAGAGCCTTTAGGAATTGAAGATTCTGTTGAATTTTACGCTACTCAAACTTGGGAAGGCGGAGATTCACTAGGTAATAAAGATTTAGTTGATGTATTAGCAGCTGGTGCATACCCAGGAATTGAATGGCTTGAAAGCCTAGGCGTTGTTTTTAAAGATGAAATATCTCAAGGTGCTGGTTCTTTATATCCAAGAACTCACTCAACAACACAAAAAGCAGGCACTGCATATATTGATGCTTATTTAAGCGCTTTAGAAGGCAAAGCTGAAATTTTATTAAACACTACTGCCCAAGAATTAATCGTTGATGAAAACGGTGCAGTTACAGGTGTTATCGCTACTGGCGAACATGGCGAAACTGTTACTCTTACAGCAAATAAAAACGTTGTTTTAGCAACTGGTGGCTTTGGTGCAAACGTTGAAATGCGCCAAGAATACAACACAACTGGCAAATGGGAAGATTTAGGCGAAAGCGTTTTAACAACTAACGTTCCTGCAATTACAGGTGATGGTATCACTCTTGCAAGCGAAGTTGGTGCAAACCTTGTTGATATGGAGCAAATCCAATTACTATACCTTGCAAATCCTGCTGACAATGGCGCTATGACAAAATACACTCCAAAATGCTTATCCGGAACAGACCAAATTATGTTTGTAAACCTTGAAGGCGAAAGATTTGTTCGTGAAGATGGTAGACGTGATGATATTTGCGGTGGTCTTTTATCTCAAACTGATGGTTTAATGTATATAGTTGAATCAATGGACGGATCTCTAACAGTTCCTGTTGAAGAAATGACTTTAGCGGATGGCACTCCAATTATGGAAGCTGTTGAAGCTGGTCAAGTATTAATGGGTGAAACTGTTGAAGAATTAGCAGCTGAAATCGGTTGTGATGCAGCTACACTACAAGCTACTTTTGACTCATTCAATGCATCTGTTGCTGCTGGCACTGATGAATTCGGACGTGAATTATTCGGTACAGAATTAGTTACAGGCCCTTACTTTGCAACTCCTCGTGTTGCAGCTGTACACCATACAATGGGTGGTGTTGAAATCAACACTTCTGCTCAAGTATTAAACACAGATGGCGAAGTTATCCCTGGTTTAATTGCAGCTGGTGAAGTTGTTGGTGGAATACATGGTGCAAATCGCTTAGGCGGTAACGCATTAGTTGACACAGTAGTATTCGGAAAATTAGCTGGTGAAACTGCTAGCAAATAATTCGTTTATTAAATATTTTCATCCTTAATAAAAAAGCAACCTTTATAGGTTGCTTTTTTATTGTTTAATATTTTCATATAGCCATTTATATGATTGTATTCAGCTTTATTTCCACTAAAGTTACTCTTGTGCAATTTATTTAAATCATTATCTTGAAAAATCGCTGTATTTTTATCCTCTTGCTCCATATTGATTCGTATGAAGGACAAAAGAGGTTTCAATTTCGGCAACATTTGTATCACTAACAAACACAGCCTTTAAATTCGGCATACTAAGCAATACTGATATATCATAAAGATTCATGTTATCTTCAATGCTTAAGTCCTCTAATTTAGTAAGGTTTTCTAGTGGAGAAAGATCGCTAAAATTGTTGCTATCAACATCCAACATTTCAAGTTCTACAAGCGAAGAAAATGGGGTTAAATCACTAATATTATTGTGATAAATGGTAAGTTCTTGCAAGTTAGTCATCTGTGATATACTATCTAAATCTGCAAAACTATAGTTGTTGTTGCTTCCAAGATTAAGCGAAATTAAATTATCAAGAGATAATAGAGGCGAAGCATCGCTTACCATATTATGGTCTAAAATCAAGGTGTGTAAGTTTTGAAGATTTGAAAGCGGAGTTAAATCACTGATTTGATTAGTCATAAGATTTATAATCTTAAGTTTTGAGAGATTTTCCAGTGCTGAGATATCAGAAATTTGATTGTTTCCAATATATAATTCGGTTAAATTAGTGCAATAAGCTAAATCATCAAGAGTTTTTATACCACCTTGTGTGCTAAAAACACTGTAATGCACATTAGAAGAAAGACCATCCCACAAGCTATCTCCGAAAATTACAAGTTTCTCAATTAGTTCCATATGTTCTTTATAAATTTCGCCGACTTCAACTTCTAAAAACTCTGCAATAAGTTTCTCCATTTCAGAATCAACAAACTCTATTGGCTCTGAGTTTTCATCGATTTCTAAATTACCATATACACCCTCACCTGTATCTTTTTCAAATGTAACAGAAATATATCTATCGTCCATATACTCATGATCTATATAATGTATACTAACTTTCACAATATCTCTCTCAGCATACATCCTAATATCATAACCTGCATAAAAACCACGTAAATCAAAGTTGCTCTCTAACGTAGTGCTATGTCCGTCAAAAATCCAGTCGCCGTTCCCTTGTATTGTGAGAGCAAGCTCACCACCAGAATCGATAGTGGTCATACGAACATAAGTACTCTCAGGAGTAATTTCTCCAAAATGTGTAGAGTAGATACTAATACTTGTAGACACCCAATGCTGCTCAATACCATCATTTGTCAGTAAGTTTTGCGAGAGAGTCTGACTAGCTTGATCATCTAAGTAGTAGTAAGCGCCGTTTTCGTGAACATCTTCGTCAATTTTTGATACGATAACATCGCCATTTTGATAGTAAATATAAAGCGGCTCACTTTCGTCACTTCCTTCGCCCTCTGGATAGAAAACCGCCTCTTGGAACATCGTTTTTGAGCCTTCTATAAAGGCATACCCATCACCAAGAAAGTTCTCGCCTGAAAAATACATATGCACACCACTCAAACGATAGCTTACCTCTATAATGCCGTCTGGACTATGCAATGTAATTCCAAGAAGTTCTTCTTCTATTTCTTCATCGATATCCATATGCTCATCACTCATATCATCTTTAATATTTTGTGAATTCTGCGAAGAATTTGTGTCTAAATCAAGCGATTCATCTTCATTGTTACAGCCAGAAAACATAAGGACAGCGCTGACAAGTAACATCATTAAAATTATTTTTTTCATCTCTAACCTTCCCTTTACATTTCCATCATTTTAGTCTGATATGTTTATTATATAAATAATCTTTACATTATTGTAGTTTTCTGTGTTTACTTTATTAAGCAAACCGCGTGCAACACATCACGCACGCAAGGAAAACTTCGATTTATATTAAGATAATATAAATCATCTTCAATATCAAAATTGTACCACTTAATAAATTGATTTTCAACAATTTTCTGTAAATTGTTGCAGCTAAATTTTTTCTCTCTAAAATATTTTCTTTTAAAATAAATCTCCCTAACATTCGCTGTATTTATCTGTGCTTTAGTCGTTACGTGAGTGTAATGCACCCATAGTCAAGCAAGCTTGCCACGTGTAAACACAGCTGAAAAATGTCCTATTCACTGACACAATTTTAAAAAAGCTGTCTTTGCTGAATTTTGAGTTAAGCACTGCGCTAACTGATGCTTAAAATCGATTGTATCGCTACATTTGATTTCTTCTGCTCTAAATGTAGAACTACTGGACTTTGCCTTTTCAAGCCTTTTGCAGGCTTTGATTTTTTCTTTTCGGAGTCCAACAGAAAAAGAATTGCGATTTTTTAATATCACTATGTCTTATATGAATTTTATTTTATCAGCAAACTAATTTTAAAATCCAAAACTATATTGATAAATATAGTTTCTATGTTAAAATCAAAATCTATTGATACTACAATTCTAAATTTTTCTTGACTGTCTACTCTTTGTTTATTACGAACATCGTGAGTAACAAGGTTCTGGGCACCTGTTAGAAATCTTTGATTTCTGTAGCAGGTCAGGTTCTTACAGCGTATCAATTTTTGACAAGCTTATTATAAATTTTCAATTCTATCTATTTGATTAATATGTAAACCAATAAAACTACTATGCTATTATAAACCACCCAAAACATTTTAGGATTAATCTTATATTCTACTTTATCTAAAATAAATAATACTATAGTCGTTACTAAAAATAATAAGCCACTTAAAATAAAATTCAATTTTAAAATAATAATCACAGATATATAAACTATCGTTAAGAAAAATATATAAATTATAAAAAACGAAAAGTTCAATTCGTTATTACTAAAACTTAAATATAGCCCTTGTCTATGTTTATATAATAAATTATTTTTTTGTTTTAAAATTATAGATTTTATATTTATAATTACCCCTCCTAGTAATGCAGCAATCACTATATCAACATTCATATATCTTGATAGCAAAAATAAAATCACAATACTAACAGTCATTAAATAAATAACTATTTTTAAATCAGTTCTTGCTAAACTTAAAATATTCTTTTTTAACAATATATTTTTTGTATTCAATTCACCAGTTAAAGAATATTTTTTCTTTTTCATCGCATTAGCTTCAAGTTGAATTGATTGCATTTCAAAAAAATTATTACACCTTGCAGCATGTTGAATTCTATCAAACGTAGTAAGTTCACTTAATAATAAATTTCTATTTATTAAAACATTATTAATTTGAAAATAAAGTATGCAATTAACTAAACATCGAACAATCATTAATCCTATTTTTATAAAACTAATTTCAAGAGTTACTATAGTTAATATATTTAAAATTAAAAACACTATCTTACAATTACTATACTTTGATTTATGATAATTATAAAAATTACATACAACATTCCCATTAAAAACATTCAATAAAATTATAAAATTAAATAAACTAAAGCCACTATCTAAATAAACTCCTAAAATAATAATTATTGAAAAACATAAATTAAATAAAATCTTTTTCAAAAGTGATAATTTAATACTCTTTTTTAATGCATCTTCGTTTAAATATAATATATCAGCATGATGCACTTTCAAAATATGCTTTTTCTCTATAATTCCATATAAAGTAATTACTGATAATATAAAAATAAAAATCTCACTATTATATTCAGTTACTATATTTATATTATTAATATACAAATTAATAGCAGTAGGCAAAAACATCACTGCTGCTAATAAAAATATCAATAGAACTGATTTGTGATTTTTAATCATCAATTTACTTCTATGTTTAAATATCTTATATTTTTGTGCAATAATAAATTTATAATTCACTATCTACACCTCTTAAATCTTCAATAAGATTACTATATAATTCTTCTATATTTTCATTTGCTTTGCCTTTTTGTGTTTGATGTACAACTCTGCCTTTATCAATCAAAATATAATTATCACATATCCTTTGCACTACTGCTAATTGATGAGATGACACTAATATAGTTTTTCCTTCAGCTTTTATTTTTTTTAATTCATTTTGCAAATTAAATACTTCACTTGGATCCAGTCCTGAAAATGGCTCATCTGCAATTAGTATACTAAAATCTTTTAATAGTGCCAGTATTATCATTAACCTTTGCAATGTTCCTTTAGATAACTCACTTGGAAAATGGTTTAAATAATCTACTAAATTAAATGCTGCTATTAAATCACTAACTTTACTCTCCGTTTGATTCATAACAGAAATGAATTTAATATGTTCCATAACAGTAAGTTCTTCATAATAAACTGGCTTATCAGGTATGTATGATATTTTAGTATATATTTCAGATTTAATAATTTCTGAGAATCGAATTTCTCCATTATAGTCAAAATCAAATGCAGTTAAGCAATTTATAATTGTTGTTTTGCCTGCTCCATTTTTACCAATCAGCCCAGTAATCGCACCTTTATTAATCTCAAAGTTAATATCATTTAGTATACTTATACTATCAATCTTCTTATTTACATTTATGTATTTAACAGCAGACATAATTTACTCCATTCATTTTAGCACACTTCGTTATATAAACTATATTCAATAAGTTAATTATACCATCGTGAATTTTTATTTACAACTTATAATGCCGACATTATCACTTGATGAATATTTCTAACTGTTTTTGCTGATAGTCCAATTCGACTGTTTTTCGCTCTCTTTTCTTTGAATTCTGCCATCTTCTAAGAGATATTTATAAAATTTTTGCAGGTCTAAGTTTGTTAATTTTGCAAGTTTTATCTTTCCGAGTTTTGGTTTTTGGTACGTTTTATGTGGTTTTGCACGTAGTGTAAAATTCAGACAATCCTTCTTGTCTGAAAGCATAAAACTACATCTTGCAAAACATTTTTTGCAAGTAACACAATACTACACTTTTTCTTAAATAGCTATATAGAAATCGACATTTTCAATTAGACCACCTTGCTGACTCCATTAATATCTTTTAAACACTCATAATTTTCCTTTCCTGCATAAAAAAACTCACACAACTTCTTTTCAATAAAAGCTGTGCGAGTTTCTTTATATTTATTTAGTTCATTTGAAATTTCTGTTGCAAGATTAAACCCAGGTTTAATACTCTCGTATGCAAAATCATTCATTATTAAATCTTTGTTATTGATAATTTTAATATTGCTTCTATAGCCTTATTTTTCCTATACTTCGGTTTTACTTTAACCCTTTTAAGTATTTCTCTTTGCCTGTAACATAAAGATTTTCGCCATAACAATCTATAACCACAACTAACGGCATATCTACAACCTCAAGTCGGCGAAGTGCCTCAGAGCCTAAATCTTCAAATGCCACAATCTCCGATTTAACAACTGTTTTTGCAAGTAGCGCTCCTGCGCCGCCTATAGCACCAAAGTATACAGCAAAATTATCTTTCATTGCGTTTACAACATCATCATTACGCTTACCTTTCCCTATCATACCAGTTAGGTTACACTCATTAATTAATGTAGGTGAGTATGCATCCATGCGATAACTAGTTGTAGGGCCTGCTGCTCCTATTACTTGCCCAGGTCTTGCAGGTGTTGGCCCAACAAAGTATATAATTTGATTTTCTAAATCAACTGGCAATTCTTTGCCTTCTTTATGCAAATCAACAAGTCTTTTATGTCCAGCATCACGACTTGTATAAATAACTCCTGAAAGCAACACTTCATCACCGCTTTTAAGAGTTTTAACTATTTCTTTTGTAAGTGGAGTATTTATATGTTTTTTCATAATTTATATCTCCTTTGACTCATGTCTAGTAACATGGCAATTAATATTAACTGCACAAGGTAATCCTGCTATATGAGTAGGCATAGCTAATACATTAACGGCAAGGGCTGTCGTTTTCCCCCCAAACCCTTGTGGGCCTATCCCTAATTTATTAATTTCTTCTAATAACTCTGTTTCAAGATTCTCATAGAATTCATCTTCATTTTTTGAATTTATATCTTTTGTTAGAGCTTTTTTTGCAAGTAATGCAGCTTTATCAAACGTGCCTCCTATTCCCACACCTACAACTATCGGAGGGCAAGGGTTAGGCCCTGCATTTCTAACCGTTTCTAAAACAAAGTTTTTCACACCTTCTATACCATCGGCAGGAACAAGCATTTTAATTGCGCTCATATTTTCACTTCCAAATCCTTTTGGGGCAACCGTGATTTTCAGCTTGTCACCTTTTACAATTTCATAGTAAATCATTGCTGGTGTATTATCGTTTGTGTTAACTCTTCTTAAAGGATCTTTTACACAAGAATTTCTAAGATAGCCATCAGCATAACCTTGCCTAACCCCTTCGTTAATCGCATCTTCTAATGAGCCGTTCACATACACTTCTTGACCGATTTCTATAAAAACACAGGCAAGACCTGTATCTTGGCATATAGCCACTTTATCTCTTTTAGCTATCGTGTAATTTTCAATTAATAATTCTAATGTGTTTTTGGCAGGAGCATAATCCTCTTTAGATATTGCAATATCTATTGCACTACACACATCTTTTGGCAAATTTATATTTGCGTTTATACACAGTTCTCTTACTGCTTGTGTAATTTCTACCGCTTGTATTTCTCTCATTGGTTGTATCCTTTCATAATCTTGACATTTTTTTATGTTTTAGACTAATATTTTATTTTTTTCTTACAGCATTTGAAGTTATTGCAGCTTTTTCTACAGCATCTGCTACTGAATTTGCAACTCTTTCATCAAAAGGTGATGGTATTATATATTCTGGTCTTAACTCATCCTCGCCAATTAACTCTGCTAGTGCCTTAGCTGCTGCAAACTTCATATCGTAGTTAATATCCCTTGAATTAGCACGTAATGCACCTTTAAATACACCAGGGAAAGCAAGTACATTATTAATTTGGTTTGGCATATCACTTCTACCCGTACCCATAACTTTTACCCCAGCTGCCATTGCTTCATCATACATAATTTCAGGTATTGGATTAGCCATTGCAAATACTATTGGAGATTCTGCCATTTCTTTAATATATTCTGATTTTAATGCTCCTGCAACAGATACCCCGATAAATACATCAGCTCCCTTTAGTGCTTCTTTTAAATCTCCTTGTTTATTTTTTAAATTCGTTATTTCGCATAAATCTTTTTTGTGATCCATTATTCCTTGCTCACGAGCTTTATGTAAGATTCCATATTCATCACACGCTATTATATTCTTTACCCCTGCATACATAAGCATTTTTATTATAGCCGTTCCCGCTGCTCCAGGGCCATTTAAAACAACTTTTATATCTTCTATTTTCTTACCTGTTAATTTTAAAGCATTTAACAGTCCTGCTGTTACAACTATTGCTGTTCCATGTTGGTCATCATGGAAAACTGGAATATCAAGTTCCTCTTCGAGTCTTCTTTCAATTTCAAAGCATTTTGGTGATGCTATATCTTCTAAGTTAATACCTCCAAAAGTTGGCGCAAGGGCTTTTACAACATTTATAATATCTTCTGTTTTAGATGCATCTATGCATATTGGAAATGCGTTAACATCGCCAAAATTCTTAAATAATATACTTTTGCCTTCCATTACAGGCATTGCTGCTTCCGGACCAATATTACCAAGACCTAAAACCGCCGAACCATCACTCACTACTGCCACCATATTTCCTTTGCAGGTATATTTATACACCTCATCTTTATTTTGAGCTATTTTGCGACATGGCTCTGCTACTCCCGGTGTATAAGCAACACTTAAATCATCTCTTGTTTTTACTACAACTTTGCTAATGACTTCAATCTTACCTTTATTTTTTTCATGCATTTCTAATGCAAGTTTATTATAATCCATAACTTTCTCCTAAACTTTAAATCACTTATACTTATTTGCATGCTTTGTTTAAACACATTAAATGTATCTTACTACAACACTTTTTTACTCGAACATATTTCCTTGGTTATTAAATAAAATTTCAGATGGCTCACTTAATATCTCAATGTTTTTATTTTGAAGTGCCTCATTCAAAAGCGACTCTGATATTTCAATTTCTGATATATGCAAAGTGTCTTTAATTCTTACAATTTTAAGATCTTTTTCTTGGACTCCAACAACTGTTTTCATTGCTGCTTGAATAGCTAATTTTTGACTTTCAAACATCATTGGAATTTTTGCAGAATCTGTTCCACCAGTTGTTAATAGGTTTGGGTAAGTAGTATTTAAGTCCATTTTATTAACCAGCCTGTGCGTTGTTATATCCGCTGCTCCTAATCCTACAGCTGATCCATGGCTCTCACTTGTTAAATCTAATACAACTATTTTTTTAGCTCTACCTTCTCTACTTATTTTAGATTCTAAAGAAAATGATTTTGTGATATTTGTATCCATACCTGTTCCACTTATATTTTTACCCATATAATCAATAATAAGAATATCTAAATTTTCAAAATAAATTTTTGGTAAAAGTTTTTTTGCCTCTTCGAGTAATTTTGGCTCTTGAATTCTTATTTCATCTGGGGTAAGTGCTTGTATTTTATATGTTTTATCAAAAGCGTTTTCCACTATCGCTACGCCAAAAAGGACATTTGCATTTTCTAAATATGCATTGCCACCAAATTCTATTGACTCGCCCATTTTTAGCCTACCCCTATTATGCACCGTTTCTGCACCTTTTTGTTTTCCTAAACCAACAGTCATCATCTTAAAAAGACCACTTTCATAAGGCCCTCTAAAACCAGTGTGTGGCTTTATTCTATTTATAACAACTATTCCATCTGCTGAATGTGCAATTTTATCAATGTAAACTTTTGTTCCATCTGGCATCACTGCCAGCACATCTACTTCCATCGTAGCTTTTATTGGACATCCCATGCTCTCTTGCGTGATATTAAAGCTCTCAAGCACCTCGATTTGTCCTTCTTCTACCGCTCCGCCATGACTGCCCATTGCAGGAACAATAAAAGGATATGCTCCTTTTTCTTTAATAAAATCCACGACTTCACGTGTAATGTTGGATATATTATCAATACCTCTGCTACCACTTGTTATTGCAATAGACATCCCTGGCTTTATTCTTTCACTTATTTTTTCTTCATTTAATGATTTTTCCAATGTCCTTTTTAAATCATCTATTTTTTCACTTTCAAATATTTGGCGCACTTTAACCATTTTTGGTATGTTAATTGAATTAAGCAAATCATTTGTTCTTTTATTATTTGAATTGATCGGCATACGTTTACCTCTTTCTTTCCTTAATTAAACGCTAATTATATATTAACAAAAAAAGCGGAATATACTTGATGTTTTCAATCTGCATATTTCCGCTTAATTTATTATCTGCTAACACCAATAACCATATTTTTATTATTTATTTCCACCTTAAATAATACGCTATATAACAGGACCTTGGCAATAGATATCCATAGTAGAATAATATGTAAGAGCTTCATTTTTTGTAATTTTACCATTTAAAACATCAAGTAACATTTCAAAAGCCTCTTCTCCTACTTCTTCAATACTTTTTTCTCCAGTAATTATTCTTCCTGCATTTAAATCCATGTCATGCTGCATACGTTCGTATGTATTTGGGTTTCCACATATTTTTATTACAGGCATAGTTGGGAATCCTTGAGGTGCACCTCTTCCTGTGGAAAACAACATGCACTGAGCTCCAGAAGCTGCCATACCAGTGAGTATTTCTGGTTCTCTTCCTGGTGTATCTTTTATCCATAGCCCCTTTTGATCTGTAATAAATTCATGATATTCAAGCACTCCGCTTATTGGCTTTGTTCCTGATTTCACAATTGCACCCAAGCTTTTTTCCTCTATGCTTGAAAGACCACCTTCAATATTCCCAGGAGTTGGTTGTCCACCTCTCATATCTTCTCCTATTGCATTAGCTCTTTTTTCCATTTTTTCTACAATTTCATATATTTTTTTACCAACAGGACCATCTGCACCACCGACAGCACGATTAGCTAAAATATGTTCACCGCCTAAAAATTCTGTAGTTTCACCAAAAACCACAGTTGCTCCTAAATCAACAAGTTTATCTGCAACATATCCAATAACGCAATTTGACGCTATTCCACTTGTAGTATCAGAAGCACCACATTTAATAGACATAATTAAATTTGAAATATCAGTCTTTTCACGCTGTATTCCAGAAGCATAAATCGCAAGTTTTTGAGCTATATCAATACCTTCTTGTATTGACCTACTTGTGCCGCCTAACTCTTGCATATTTATAATTTTAACCGGTTTTCCACTTGCAGCTATTTCATCAACAAGCCTTTTGCAATCCGTTCCCTCACAGCCAAGACTTACTATTAAAACAGCCGCTACATTTGGACTTTTACCTAAATTAATCAAAGTATCTGTCACTGTTTTTAAATCAACTGGTAGCTGACAACATCCTTGATGATGAAAATACCCTACTGTCCCTTGAACTTGGCGAACTATTGCTTGAGCAACGTCTGCTGAACAAATTACACTTGGTATAACAGCCACTAAATTTCTAGCGCCATACCTTCCATCCTCTCTTTTATATCCGTAAAATGAATAACTCATAAATCCCTCCTATAAATTAATATCACCACGTCCACGTAATGCATCCATATTATGAATATGAACATATTCACCTTTTTTAATTTCTTTAGTGGCTACACCAATTGTTTCGCCATATTTTAATATTTCTCCCCCACAATCAATTGTTGTTACAGCAATTTTATGTCCATATGGTAGTGCACTAAGTACTTCTATTTCTTCCCTTTGTCCTCTTTTATCAGTCACTTGCATTATATTGCCTTCAACCACATTGTTTGTAAAAACTGTTGCTACATTATCTTTATCATGAGCTTTTAGAGCAAAATTCAACTCCATAATCTACCTCCATTTAACTTATCCACGAGCAGCTTTAATTTTTTCAACTACACGATCACATATTTCTGCGCTTAATCCAATATTTGTTTCAGGGTTTAAAATTTCATCAACTTCTTCTTTTGTCATATGTTTAGAAACTATTTCATTTTCCATAAGCATATCACCAAAATCTCTATCCTGTTCAAATGTTTTCATTGCAATTTCATATATAAGCCCGTGAGCTGTTTGCTTGCCTATATGTTTACCAAGCTCTAGCATCATTCCCTCGCTTTGCATTAATCCTTTTAAAACATATAAATCTTTTTTCATTTTATTTTCATCTACTACTAAGTTTGCCATAACATTTTTAATTGTTGTAGTAGAAGTACCTGCAAGAATAACTGTTTCATTTGCAGCTTTCCACTCTATTTTCCAAAGGGCTCCATCTCTCTCATGCTCGCAAAACATTGATTCCATTGTTGTTGTAGCAGAACCTTTTGTTAATCGTGCTATCATTTGTAAACTTTCTAATTTATTTGGATTTCTTTTATGAGGCATTGTTGAAGATCCTACCGAACCTGCAACGAATCCTTCAAAAACCTCACTAACTTCGGTCATTTGAAGTTTTGCAAGTTCGTTACCAATTTTCCCGTTAGTGTATGTAAGTATAGATAGTGTAGTACATATTTCTGCTATTCTATCTCTTGATACATGCCACGCTACATCTGGTACCTGCAATCCTACTTTTTTAATCGCCCTATCGCTCACTTCTAGTCCATTAGGACCAAACCCTGCCATTGTTCCCACAGCACCCGCAAGCTCACCTACAAAACAACGCTCCATACATTGTTCTAATCTTTCAATATTCCTTCTTACTTCACTAGCCCAAACTGCCACTTTATATCCAAAAGTAATTGGTAACGCCTGCTGTGTGTGTGAGCGCCCTGGCATTACTGAATTACGATATTTCTCTACCATTTTAAGCATTGTTTCTTCTGTTTCAAGCATATCTTTGTATATAATTTGCACGCCTTTTTTCATAGCCATTATAAATGCAGTATCTATCATATCTTGAGTTGTTGCGCCTAAATGAATATATTCCCCATATTCATTATCACAGATGCTTTCAAATTCTTCTAAAATAGGAACTAATGAATGTCCAACTTTTTTTACTCTTTCATGTATCCTATCAATATCTAAGTTTTCAACTTTTGCTTTTTTTGTAATTTCTTCAGCTGCTTCTTTTGGAATAATCCCCATCTCCGCTTGTGTTTGAGCTAAGGCTACCTCAAAATCAAGTATATTTTGAACAATCGCTAAATCATCAAAGATTTCCCTCATATGAGGTGTACTAAAACTATTTTTGTATAACATAGAATCTAACATGTTGCATGCCATAATAATATCCTCCTATTTATAATGTCCGTAAAATTAATGATATTTCTTCTAATGTGTCATCTGCTTTTAAATTTAATACGCTATTTTTAATCTTCATAGCATCTTCATTTGAAATTGTCATTCCTGCAAGAGATATAAACTTATTTTCTAAAAATTTCAATGAAGGTTTTTTAATTGGTAAATCTACTTCTTGATTGAGTATAGTTGAGTTATCAAGTTTAATACTAACTTTTGAGTATCTCAATTTTGGGTAGCATTTTGTGTATTCTTCATTTTCTTTTATATATATCTTTTCTGAAAGTAATTTAATTTCTTGACTCTCTAAAGTTTCTTTGGTGAATTCACTTAAAGTACATTGTCCATATATTAGCATTGCTGCTATACAATACTGCAAAGAGAATTTTGCCTCACTTGCAGTTTTCATCTTAAATTCTCCACATAAATCTGCTGATGTTTTATAAACAAAAACTTCTATTTTATCAATATCTTGATATTTAAAATTATTTTCTGATATTATTCTTTGTAATGCGTCAAGCGCTGAATGTGTGTGACCACAAGATGCATGCATTTTATAATAGGCGTCTTCAAGTAATAATGCATCTCCTTGTTTTGGTATCATATAGCTTAAATCATTAGCTTCAGATGTTATCACGCCATATCCTTTATTTGATGCAAATGCATTTTCAGGAGCACTAACATTTAATTTCGCAAGTCTTGCTGCAATGATACCATTTTTAGCTGCATTCCCAACTGTAACAAGTTTTGAATCTGTGCCAAACACATTTACAACTCCACTTGCCATTGTAGAAGCTATCCCAAAAGCTCTTTCTGTTTCTTTATCTGAAAGTTTTAGCAAAACTGCAACTGCTGCTGCACATGCAAATGTTCCGCAAGTACCAGTTGTGTGAAAGCGCTTATAGTGTGATGGATTTATAGCCCCACCTAGTCTTATCATTGCTTCATATCCAACTGTTATCGCAAGAGCTATTTCTTCAAATGAGCTATTTAAACTCTCTGCAACTGCAAGAACAGAAGAAATTACAGGAGAGCCTGGGTGTGTAATTGCAATTTTATTTGTATCATCATACTCTAAAGCATGCGACAACACTCCATTTATAAACGCTGCATTTATTTCAGATGTTCTTTTTTTGCATTTTATTACAGAAGAAAGCTCATTACCTCCTTGCATATCCATAAAGTGCATTACGTTATTTGAAATAGGTAAATCTTTTGCTGCTATAACACATCCTAAATAATCAAGAAGTCTATACTTAATATCTAAAACATTTTCTTCATTTAAATCGCAAAATTCTAAATTCATTAAAAATTTGCAAAGTTCAAGTGTTTTATTTTGCATATAATATTACACTCCTTATATTTAATCATCAAGATCTTCTAATCCATCAACTTCTAAAGCAAGCTCAGTAACGCTAACAACATCTGGTGATTTTTTCTTTTTGTAATTTTTATATAGCTTACTCAGAATTGGGAAGAAAAAGCTAAATACCGATACAAATAGAATAACGAATGTTATAGGGCGAGTCCACATAAAGTCGTATGAACCTCCACTCGCAACTAATGCTTGACGAAGATTTGTTTCTGCCATTGTTCCAAGAACAAGACAAACTATAAGCGGCGCTGACGGTATATCAAATTTATAAAATAGATAACCTAGCACACCAAATGCACTCATCACTAATATATCAAACGGATTTGTTGCTAAAGAGAAGACACCTGTGGCACAAAAAGCAAGTATTATTCCTCCCATCAACCCTTCTGGCACTGATAGAATAGTTTTCATATATCTTAATAAAAATAATCCTATAGGCGCCATTAAAATATTGGCAATAAAGAACGATAGAAATAAAGCATAAACTATATCTGCATTTTCTGTAAATAATGTAGGTCCTGTAGATAGTCCTTGGAGCATAAGTGCACTTAAGAAAAGCGCAGATGTTGCATTTCCTGGCACACCAAGAGCAAGAAGTGGCACAAGTGATCCACCTGTTACACCATTATTTGCACTTTCTGGTGCCGCTACACCTTTAGGCTCACCTTGCCCAAATCTTTCAGGATTTTTACTAATCTTTTTCTCAGTATCGTATGCTAAAAAGGTTGCAACATTTGTACCAGCCCCAGGAATTATCCCAACAACTGTACCTATTACTGCTCCTCTTATCCATGTAGGGAGTAAATCACAACACATTTTAAATCCAATCCAAATCGGACCAACATCAGGCATATCACGTTGTTGACTCATATTCTTTTTAGCTTTTTCAGCACTTTTAAGTACAGATATAACCCCAAATAACCCCATTAGAGCCGCAACCATTTCTACTCCACCTAAAAGATTGATATTATCAAAAGTAAAACGTTTTACTCCTGTTTGTGGATCCATACCTATACAGGCAACAAATAATCCTATAAAACCTGAAAGCAAGCCTTTTGTTATAGATTTTCCGCCTATACTCGCTATACAGCTAAGGCCCAAAACTGCCACAGCAAAATACTCTGAAGGGCCAAAACTTAAAGCAAATTCTGCAAGAACTGTTGTAAGGCTCATTAGCACTATAGCACTAAATATACCTCCAAAAACGCTAGAAAGAGTTGAAACACCTAGTGCAATACCAGCCTGTCCATTTTTCGCCATAGGGTATCCATCAAGAGTTGTTGCAAACGATGATATAGTCCCTGGTATACCTAAAAGTATCGCTGATATAGATCCACCAAATATTGATGAACAGTAAATTGCTGTTAAAAAGGCTAGGCCTGTAACTGGATCCATAGAAAATGTTACTGGAACCATTAATGCAATAGCCATATTTCCTGTAAGCCCTGGTAAGGCTCCGATAATTAATCCTGTTATTGTTCCGATTAATATAAATAACATTGTATTAAAATTAAGCAAAACACTTAATCCTGCTATTATATTTTCCATATAGCTTCTCCTTCTCTAAAAAAATACACCTGGAAAATTTATTCCAAATAAATGTGTAAATGAAAGATACAAAGTTAATGTTATAACAAATGCAACTATACACGTTACTTTTAAATTTCTGTAACCGAGAATATAAGTTGTGCAAGTTATTAACAAGAATGTAGGTATTGTATACCCTACTATTTGCATTGAAACATAATATAGAAGAAGTAAAACAACCACTGCTATTACATTTAAATATTCTTTTATATCACCTTTGCTATCTTTTGAGTTATCTGTACTTTTTTTCTCTGTAAATTCCGATGAAAGTATAATAGCACCTAGAATGATAATACCAGAAGCAACAATTTTTGGCCAAAAGTCTGGTCCACTTCTAAGCTGTGCAGCAATATAATACATCCATATCCCAAAAGCGACAGACGATATGCCTACAATCATATTTTTCTTACGCATATATTATAATCTCCTTTTTATATTTTTATCTTAGCTATATTCAACTAAAGCGACTGAGTTTAAGTTAACACTAAGTCTCAGTCGCTAAAGCTCATAAATGTAATTTAGTATTATTAAATATACTAAAGAAAATTATTCTTCTAATAAATGATAAATTTCAGACATATTTTGATAGTCGTTTTCCATCATTAGTTGGAAATCAGCCGCATTTAAGTATGCAACTGGGAAACCACTGTCTTCAAAAGCTTGTGCAACTTCATCACTTGCCATTACTTGTGCTAAAGCATCTGATAATATAGCAACTACTTCTTCAGGCGTTCCAGCTGGCACTGTAAATCCACGCCATGCTCCGTAATTAAAGTCATATCCAAGTTCTTCAAGTGTAGGAACGTCAGGTAAATCTGGGCTTCTTTCTGTATTACATACAGCTATAGGTACAATTTTGCCTTCTTCAATTAGTGTTGCTGCACCACCATAAGTAGTCATACCCACTTGAGCATGTCCGCCTGCTAGTTGAACAACTTGTTCTGCTGAACCATCAGTGTGCATATATTCAAAGTTTAATCCATTTTGGTCGGCAAATATTAGACTGGCAATATGGTGAGATGTAGAAAACCCTGGTGTAGAGTTTGTAAGGCTACCATCTGATGCTAATTGCATAAAATCTTCAAATGTTGTAATTCCTGAATCAGCTGAAACTACAATGATTTCAGGATCGAAGCAGTATTGTCCAATAGCCGTTGCATCTTCCATCTTAAATTCAGTATCGCCTGAGAGTATATTCGTTACAAAGCTTGAGGTTGTTGCAAGGATAGTGTACCCATCTGCTTCTTGAGAAAGTCCATAAGTTTGACCAATAATCGCGCCGCCACCTTCTCTGTTTTCAACTACTACATCTGTTCCTAATATTGTTGATAATTCTTCTGCAATAATCCTACAGGTTAAATCAACATTTCCTCCTGCAGCAAATGGAACCACGATTGTAACTGTTTCTTCTGGGAAAACTGAAACTGTTGTACCTTCTTGTACATCAGTACTTTGCTCTTCTTCTGAAGCACTACATGCTGTAAAACTAACCATCATGCTAGCTGCAATTAACATTGCCAAAATTCTTTTTTTCATTTGTGTTGCCCCTTTCAAAAATAATGTGAATTTGTAATCTAAAACAATTTTAGATTGTTGAGGTTTAGAAAGTAACTCCATCACTTTCTTTTGTTAACTTAATCATATCATATCGATAAACGTTTGTACAATTCAAAATTCTAATTTATACTATTCAACAAACTTATAGTGATTAAAATTTATTATCTTTTTTGTACAACTTATATATATTTAACTATAAAATAAAAATCAGTATTAAAAAAATATTTTTAATACTGATTTTTATTTATTAATCTTTTTTATAAATTTTTGATGCTATTTCAAAAAATTCTCTTTGTGCACGACTTTTATACTCCCCTTTTACTCTAGCTAAGGCTAAATCTCTAAACGCACCATTAGGATTTATCCTATAATATTTAGAGCGCATCTCTACTGGACATAGTTTTATGGTTGAGTGTGGAACTATACCAAGCCCCATCCCATGAAACACCATATAATTTACATTTTCTGTGCTTGAACAGGGATCTAAAACTTTAGGTGAATATCCAGCATCATTAAATATTTTTTTAAATATATCATCAATATGCCTACCTTGATAATAAGGAATAAATTTCTCTTTTTTACATAATGATAAATCAGCCATTGGAAATTCCGTATCATCTTTATCAAATATATTTGTAAGCGGATGATTCGGAGGAACAGCTAAGAAAACTTCTTCTCTTGCCACTTTAATATAATCAAATACATCCGGAACTGGTCCACAGACTATGGCAAGATCCAAACTTCCTTCAGAAATTTTCTCGTACATTTTATATGAATATCCTGTTGTAATATCTAAATCAACATGCGGAAAACGAGATTTAAATTCAGATAAAATTTGGCTCATGTATAATCTTTGATACGATGGCGCACCACCAACGCTTAACGACATAGTATCCCACTCATTAATTTCCTTAACTTGTGTTTTCATGCTTTGATATAATGCCATAACCTTTTTACCTTCAGTAACAACTATTTGCCCTGCAGGTGTTAATGTTAGCGTATGTTTTTCACGATTAAACAACTTTGCCCCTAGCTCTCTTTCGATTTTTTGTATCGCTTGACTTAAAGCCGGTTGGCTTATGAATAGTTTTTCAGCTGCCTTTGTAAAACTGCCAGCTTCAGCCACTGCAATAACATAATCTAAACCAAGATTCAATTTTATCACCTCTCTTGATATTTTTTATAATTAATCTACGTCCTTAAAATTATACCTTGTTAATATACAATTTAATTATATCAGCAAACTCAATAATTTAAGTATGGTAATTATACTCTTAATAATTCTACACCTTCTATGTAAACTATAGTATATTTCACAGCTGATTTAAAATCAATTCCAATATATAGAGAATTTGGAAAATACAGGAATAATTATTGCTATTTTCTTAATTTTTCCTTGTCAAATCACTACATACACTCATAGTTTTATTTTACTATTACATATTCTACATTATATCATCTTAAATCGTTATTTTCAATAAATTTTATCATTTTAAAGCATTTATTTTGTGAAATTTAGCACTATTTTGTCTCCTTCAGTTTTCCATTCAGATTAATGCAGTTAATACATTAAAGTGTGTCCTTAAAATTTTATTTTTATATTGCACATTTTACATTATATCACCTTGAATAGTTGTTTACAATAAATTTTACAATTCGAATTATTTATTTTGTTAAGTTTGTAGCATATCAATTTTTGATTACAACTTTTACAATACAAAAGATGAGTAAACCTTGATTCACCCATCTTCTTTTGCATCTTTTGTTTTAATGTTTTCTTTTTCATCTAATAGATAATCAATCGATACATCTAATTTTTGAGAAATCAAAATCAACTTCTCTGTTTCAGTGTATCAATTTTAAAAACATATTTTACCAAACAAAAACCACTGATTTTCATTAATCAGTGGTTTTGAATTTTAATATATTTTCACAAATTAAGTATTTATCGTAACTTTCTATTCTTTGTTTGGTCGTTATAAGTGATGAATGTTTTTAACAGTTTTTTATAGCATCTAATTATCTTTTAAAACAATTTAATTCTCACTACTCTCAATTGCCACTAGGTGTTTTTTAAGAATTTTAGTGCCTAAATAGCTACCTACAAGCGCTACTACCGCTGTTGCTACAATAACAACAAAAAGCCACCAAAAATAAGTATTTGTGATGCTTTGTAAACTTTTTGTGTGTGTTCATCTATCTATCCCACTCATTTCAAATCTCAATATCATAGCGTGCATTTTGCTGTCTGCTATTTTTGTTGCAATTTTAGTGTATAGTTTTAGTTTTTTACGAAGCACTTTTGAAATATCGCCATAAAATCCATTTGCTGAAATAAGTTTCATATTTGTCTTATCTGCAAATTCTTTAGGATCATTAATATAAAAATACATCATTGCATTTTTATTTCCTGTCTTTTTCACATATTTATTCACATAATTTATGCCATATTCATCGGTTATATCAAAAAGAATTTCTGCATTTTTGAATTGGCTTTGCAATTTTGATATAAGCGCTAAAACTTCATGCTCTTTAAAGTATTGAAACACTCCCGCCACAACAAAAATTGTAGGCACAGTGCAATCCATATACTGCGAAAAATCAATCTCATTTGCGTTGCCTTCAATTAAAGTTTCATTTGAAAGCGCTCCTAAAACTGTTTTTCTATTTTCAATTACAGACACAAAGTCAATCTCATAAAAATGCGCTTTATTGGATAAATCTTTTAATCTAAAAGCCATTGTTTCAAGTCCACAGCCTATGCAAACCACATTGCAGTTATTATTTTTATCTGCAAATTCAGCTACAATTTTGTCCATATTAACAGCCCTTGAAGCAGAACCCATCATAGCGTATTCACTGCTTTTTTTTGTTATGATATTTTGTGGTATAAGTTTTTCAAGGCTTAGCGCCTTTTCATCATAGAAATATTCAGGAAAACGCTTTGAAACATATATCCTTGCCATTAGCGGAATAAATAAGGTGTCTGGAACACCACTTAGTTTTTTATTGTCCATTATAAATCTCCTTTTATATAAAATTAATAATTCCAATAACTCCAAACATCGAAAGCCCTAAACTCGGCATACAGATTGAAGGAAGTTCGTAAAACCAATCTCTTTTGATTTTTTTAAGTGTTAATCCCACTACCAAGAACACTAAAGGATTAAAAGCAACAAACCAAGTAGGCACATCTAATAATCCGTTTACAATACAATAAATAGTTAAAATTGTGGGTGCAAGAATAATAAAAGCATATAAAACTGCAAAAGGGATTTTAACCGCTGACAATAACTCATTTAATGTATGCTCTGCCAAGTTTTTATCTTCGCCTTTCAATACAGCTTTATAAATGAGTTGTATTATGATTGATTATCACTGAATAGAATTTATTAGTATTTTTTAAAGTTTCAATAAAAATAAAAATATTATAAAATAAATAGTCAGCGAATATAAATTCCATTGCCTATTTATTACGAATATTGTGAATAAGAATTTCTTATCACCTATTGTATATCTTTAATTTTGTAATATCTTAGTTTTTTTACAGCATAACAATTTAAAACATTCTATTTTACAAAATAAAAAATGAGTGAAATAAACTCACCCATCTTTTATTTTTATTTTATAAATTTTCAAACGGAACAAGCACTTCATCAATTTTTTTCATCATTTCATCGCTAATATCCCATTTTGTACATCTCATATTTTCTTCAACTTGTTCTGGTGATGATGCGCCACCTATAATACTAGTAACTTCTGGTTTTTGTCTTAGCCAGTTTAACGCAACTTCATTCATTGGTTTTCCATAATCATTTGCTATATTTTTAAGTTTTTCCGCTGCTTCAAAATATAGTTTATATGACTCTCCAACTAATTTTGGATTTGCATTTCTAATATCATTTTCTGAAAAAGCTCTTCCTGAATGAAACTTTCCAGCTAGTAAGCCTTGGAATAATGGGCTATATGGTAAAAACGCTTGCCCTTCTTTTTTAACCATCGGCAACACTTCTTTTTCTGTTTTGTAATCAAGCTCTATCCCATGATAACTAGTGGTGTTTCTTTCTAGCATATTATATAAACTTTGCTGGCAATGAACATCAATATAGCTCATCATTTTCTTAACATCACTTTGAGAAAAATTACTCATCCCAATATAACGAATTTTACCCGCTTGTTTCATTATCGATAATGCTTCAGCAGTTTCTTCAAGCGAAACATTACTATCTGGCCAATGAAGTTGGTAGATATCAATATGATCTGTTTTTAATCTAATTAAAGATTCATCAATTTCTTTTAATAAACTTTTTTTAGATAAATTATTTTGAGTTTCATGTTTCTCATTCCATAATAACCCACCTTTTGAAGCTATTAAAATTTTGTTTCTAAGATTATTCTTTTTTAAAACATCACCTAGAATAGTTTCTGAATGTCCCCACCCATAAACAGGCGCTACATCAAAGAAATTCACTCCAAGCTCAATAGCTTTTTTTATTATATTTTCAGAGTTTTTATCGTCTGAACAATCCCAGTCTCCGCCAAAATTCCAACATCCTATACCAAGAGCAGAGATTTCTTCTTCAATTTTACCTACTTTTTTGTAAATCATATTTTTTCTCCTTTATTCAAATTGACATTATGTACGTTTACGTAGTTTATCAATAATAACTGCGATTGCAATTAATGATCCTATTATTATTTCCATAATAACTGTGTTAACATTAATTAATGTGCCACCTTGTCTTAAAGTCGCCATTATCATAGCGCCCAAAACTGTTCCTATAACTGAACTTTCACCACCGTCTAATGAAGCACCACCAACAACTGAAGCAGCTATTGCATCTAGTTCATAGCCATCGCCCGAAGTTGGAACGCCATTACCTAATCTTGATGCCATTAGTATTCCTGCAATACCACATACCACAGCCGAGAACACATACACTCCATACACAGTTGATTTTATATTAATACCGCTTAATCTAGCTGATTCTTTATTACTGCCATACGCATAAATATTTCTTCCAAAAACTGTTCTTCCTGCAATAAAAATCCCTAGTACTATTATCCCAAACCAAGTTAAAAATAAGTTTGGAATACCTAGAAAATCACCTGATGAAAATGCATTAAATTCAGCTGGTAGTCCTGAGATAGTTTTTGCTTTTGTTATTAATAAAATAACGTTTCTAACAATTGTCATTGATGCCATAGTTGCTATAAAAGGAGGCACTTTTGCGCTGTGAATAAGCATACCATTAAATAATCCAACTAACACACTTGCAAAAAGTGCTATTATAACAGCTAAAACTATCGGCACTCCAGCAACCATACACATAGACACTATAACGCCTGATAATCCAACAACAGATCCTACTGATAAATCAATACCAGATGATGTTATAACAAAAGTCATACCGATAGCGATTATCCCGTAAATTGAAGCCTGCTCTAGCAGTTTCATAAGTGTAGCTGTTTTTAAAAATACAGGTGATAAAACACCAAATAATACAAACAATCCTACTAATATACCTAATAATAAAATTTCTGTTTGAAATCTTCTCATAAGAATAATCTTTGAATTTTTCTCTTTCATTTTATTTATTCCTTTCATCTAATTCCAGATGCTAATTTAACAATTTTTTCATCTTGAAAATCTTTTCTATCAACTATTTCCATCTGTTTGCCTTCATACATAACCATCATTCTATCAGCAAGCCCCATTACTTCTGGCAGATATGATGAAATGATAATAATACTCTTTCCCTCTTTTATAAGTGATTCGAAAACTTTGTATATTTCTAACTTTGCACCTACATCAACACCTACAGTCGGCTCATCAAATATAAATAACTCACTATTTTGTGCAAGCCACTTTGATATTACCACCTTTTGCTGATTACCTCCTGAAAGATTTTTTACAAGTTGATCAACAGACGGAGTTTTTGTGCGTAATTTTTCTACGTATCCTTGGGCTATTTTTTTGCCTTTTTCTTTATTTATAACCCCTGATTTTGTGATTTTATTTATCGCAACCATATTTGTGTTATCAGCAACTGACATTCCTAACGCAAGCCCTTGCGCACGTCTATCTTCAGGGAGTAGCGCTATACCAGCGTTTATACCTTCTTTTGGCATAGTAAAATTGGCTTCTTTGCCCATAAATTTAACATTGCCTGAATCCTTTTTATCTGCACCGAATATCGCTCTAACTATCTCAGTTCTTCCAGAACCTACTAGCCCGAACATACCGAATATTTCACCTTTTTTAACTTGAAATGATATATCATTAAATGATTTACCCCTTGATATATTTTCAATATCTAATATCACTTCACCTGGTTTTTCATGCGAAATTGCATACATATCCTGAACATCTCTTCCTACCATCATTGATATTAAAGAGTCTTCATTCACATCTTCAATTTTAACTGTGTCAACATATGTTCCATCTTTTAAAACTGTTGCTCTATCGCATATAGTAAATATTTCTTCCATTCTGTGAGAAATATAAAATATTCCTACACCTTCTTTTTTTAGTTTTGCAATAATTTTAAATAATTGTTCTGTTTCGTCTGCTGTTAAAAGAGCTGTTGGCTCATCAAAAATAACAGCCTTTGCTTTTTGATGCATAGTTTTTCCTATTGCAACCATTTCTTGTTGTGCAACTGATAATGATCTTACAATACTGCGAGGATCAACAAAAACCTCTATTGAATCTAAAGTTTTTTTCGTTTCTTCATACATCTTTTCATAATCGACAGTTCCAAATTTTGTTGTTGGTAATTGTCCCATGAAAAAGTTTTCTGCCACTGATAAATGCTGTGCTAAATTTACATCTTGGTAAACTGCTCCTAGCCCTAAAGATTGAGCATGTAAAGGTGATTTAATATCTTTTTTCTCACCATTTATAAATATTTCACCTTCAGTTTTTGTATAAACACCCATAAGGATTTTTATCAATGTTGATTTGCCAGCCCCATTTTCACCGACTAATGCGTGAACTTCGCCTGGTAATAACTCTAAATCAACTCCTGATAATGCCCTTACGCCTGGAAACTCTTTCACTATTTTTTTCATAGCTACTACTGGTTGTTTTACTTGTTCCATTTTAATACATATTCCTTTCATGCAATTTATAGTTATGGGAGAATATTATTAAATAACACTCTCCCACTGCATGTTTTCATATAATTATTATTTTATTATTGACCTGGATATAATAATTTTTGAACTGCTTCTTCTTCGATATTCGCTTGTGTTACTAATGTTGTTTGAGCAACTATATCTTTTTCAACTTCGTTTCCTTCGATTGCTGCAACTGCCGCTAATACGCCGTTGTATCCCATTCCATATGGATCTTGAACAACTATGCCTGTTAATACGCCATTTTTAATTGCTGCAATTTCTGTATCGTCTGAATCGAATGCGTAAGCGATAATTTCCCCGCCTTTTTCATTTGATTCAATTGAGTTTGCAATACCATTACCCATGTGATTGTTATCGCCAAAAACGCCGATTAACTCAGGATTTGCTAAAATTAAATTATCAACTGTATCTTGAGCTTTTGCAATATCATTATCACAGTATTGTGTTTCTAATACTACGATTTCTGGAACTAATTCCATTATTTTATCAGTAAAGCCTTCGCAACGTGCTTGGTTTACAGCTGAACCTGAATCTGCACTAATTATAGCAACTTTTTGTCCTGCTGGATCAATCCCTGCCGCTTCCCATTGCTTAACCATATCTTCAGCTGCTGTTGCAGATGCTGCATAATGGTCAGTTGCTAAATGTTGAGTATAAGCGTCTGTTTGAAGTTTGTTATCAACTGTTACAACTGGGATGCCAGCTGCTACTGCTTCTTCAACTGCTGGAACTGTTGATTCTGAACTGATTGAAGCAATAACGATGCCATCTGGCTCAGATAAAACTGCATTTTCTAAAATTGTAACTTGCTCTGCCATGCCTGTTTCAGAAGCAGGACCAGCTGTTGTTACAGTGATTTTGCCGCCGCTTTCATCTGCAGCTGCTTGAGCTCCCATAAGAACAGTTTGCCAATAAGATGAGTCTGTTGCTTTGATAATTACTGTAATGTTATACGCTTCGCTACCTTCAGTTGTAGTAGTTTCTGCTTCTGTAGCTGTTTCATTGCTACAAGCTGTTAGTGACACTAGTGTAAGTGACGCTAAGATAAGTGATAAAATTCTTTTTTTCATTTTTTCAAGCTCCTGTTTTTAATTTTTTTATTTTAAATCAACTTTTGTTGAATTTAATTCAATTTATGAAACCGTTCCCACATTTTTGTAAAAATGTGAGAATCATCATTATTACGTGATTCTCTTAACATTTATTTTGCTATTTTTTCTGAGCCTTTTAACTCCACTTTGCAAGGAACAATCCAAGATTGAGTTTCTTTATCTTTATCTTGCATTCTTTGGATTAAAAGATTTGTGCTCATTTTTCCCATCTCAATTACATCTCTTGTAACACACGAAAAAGGAATTCCTAATATATTCATCATCGGCAAATGATCTATACCTACTAAGGCAAAATCTTTACCAACTTTTAAATTATATTCTGTTGTAGCTTGTAAAATCCCCATGCTAGTGCGGTTATTTGAAGCAACTAAAGCTTTTGGAAGACTGTTTGTCTTAATAAGATTTTTAGTTATTTCATACGCTTTTTCAACTGAGAAATCCCCTTCGTACACTAATTTATCGTCATACTCAACGTTATTATCTTTTAAACTTTGAACATACCCGCGAAAACGTTCCTCTGCTATTTTTAAATTCATATCGCCTTGAATAATTCCAATTTCAGTTATTCCTGATTTTATTATGTTTTCTGTTGCAATATATCCACTTTCATAATTTTGAAACACTACTGTGTCCCAATTGCAATCATCAAAATATCTATCAACAACAACCGTTGCAACGTCTAATTTATCTATCATATCTCTTAAATCTTTTGCATATTTTTCATTTTTATAGCTAGCAGCTGGAGTTATTATAACGCCTCTCACCCTTTGTTGTTCAAGCATTGATAATGCTTTTAATTCTTTTTTTGCACTATTTTGGGTGTCGCAACATATTACAGAAAAATCATGTTCATCTGCTATTTCGTTAATTCCTTTTAGTAATTCACCAAAAAAGCTATTATCTATTTCTGGGATAACTACTCCTATTGTGTTCCCAACTTTTTTAGATAAAGTAACCGCTGCTGCCGAAGGCTTAAATTTATGTATTTTTATAACTTCTTCAATTCTTTGCCTTGTGGCTTCGTTTACATATCCTGTATTATTTATAACTCTTGAAACAGTTGATTTTGATACATTTGCCATAGAAGCAATATCTTTTATCGTTAACATAAATTGCCTCCTTATATGCCTTTTAGTAAATTTTATGAAACCGTTCCCTTGTTGTTTGAATAATAGCATACTGCACATATCAATGTCAATACACTTACCCCAAAATAGGCATTATGCCAATTTATTCCTATTGCTATTTGTTTATATCTACCAATATTTTTTTATCTATTTAATTTTTATATTATTCTCTTTAAGTGCTTTTATTTATTGTTTTAAAATCAATAATATCAAAAAGTTATAGGAGTCTGTGCATTAATTTTAATAAAAACTTCACTCCCTTTTTAACTTTTCATTACTTTGAATATTGTTTATTTAAAGCGTATTAATTATTTATAACTATATTATAATTTTCATAAAAAAATGACACTCTAAAAATAGAGTGTCATCTAAAATTATTTTATATTAAATTTTTGATAATTAAATTTAATGAAAATAAAACTAACCTATTTCTTGAAGCATAACGCCGTTTACTTTTGGATTATCATCTGGTATTAATTCACCATCGATTGTATCATCAATTGAAAACCACATCTCATATTTATTATCTTCTAAATTGATTTTTTTAATACCCCATTTCATTTATTCCAACCATTTGTGACGCTTTTATCAATTATTAAGTTCTAAAACAACTTTTTCAATAGCCTCTAAAGCATCTATTGGCAAAGCATCATAGCCTTCTTTTTTAATATTAAAAGAGCGTATTTCTTCAACTCTATCCTTTAGTCTTGCTTTTAAAAGTTTTGTGTATTCTTTATCATTAAAATCCGTAGTAAAGCCTTCCCAATCAAAAACATCAATGTCGCTAAAAGGCCCCCAAGGTTTAAACTCTGCACGCTTTTCAACTATCGCTTCGATAACACCTAAGGTGTCTTTTGGCTGCACTTTCTTGCCCATAAAATCACCAGTGTTTATTATATAGCAATCAACATTTTTTTCTTCAACTA